>NZ_JBLRWX010000055.1:0-23843 GCF_047921035.1 Natronococcus sp. | reverse complement strand
CCGGCCGCGGCCGAGGAGCCGAGCGCCGAGCCCTCGAGCGAGCTCGCCGGCGAGAGCGCGCCGGCCGCGGTGGCGCTCCCGATCGCGCGGCCGGAGAGGGTCTCGAGTTCGGGCGAGAGGTCACCGAAGCCGCTCGAGCTTCCGACGGCGGCGCCGGAGAAGGCGGCGATCGCGGCGAGCTCCCCCGCCGAGCTCGACGCGCCCACGGCGGCGCCCTCGAGGGCGGCTGACGGCGAGAGCGCGCCGGCGGAGCTCGAAGAGCCCACGGAAGAGCCCAGGAGCGCCAGTCTTGGCGAGAGGGCCCCAGAGGCAGCGCTCGAGCCGGCCGCGGCGCCTTCGAGCTCCTGGGCGGGCGAGAGAGCCCCTCGGGCGGTCGACGAGCCGACGGCGGCGCCCTCGAAGGCGGGTGCCGGCTCCTCGATCGCCAGCACCCCCGAGGTAGCGCTCGAGCCGATCGCGGCGCCAGCCAGGAGAGCCAGCGGCGAGAGCGCTCCGGCGGTAGCGCTCGAGCCGATCGCGGCGCCAGCGAAGAGGACCGGCTCGGCGGCGGCCTCGAGATCGGCGTCGACGTAGGAGCCGGCCTGGTTGACGCCGATCGTTACGACGGATGCGGAGTGCCCGGCGTTCCGGTATCCCCACAGCTCGATCACGAGCTGGTCGCCGGCGTCCCAGGTGGTCGCGAGCGAGAGCGTCTCCGTGAAGGTGCCCGTCGTCGTCCGGAGCGTGCCGTCGGCGCCTGCGTCGGCCAGGGTCCCGTCGCTCGCGTAGCGCGCGGCGCGGAGGTAGAAGGCGGGCGAGTTGGTGATCGCGGTCACGGCGAGCGAGACGGGGAAGGTCGCCGCGGCGACGTCGGCGCCTACGGTGCGGTGCCAGGCGAGCAAAAGGACCGGCGTGTTGTTGTTGTTCGTCAGACCGTCGAGGGTCGCGGGGGAGCCGGCGGTAGGGTCGAGATCCCATCGCGAGCCCTGCCCCTCGCCGCCGGTGTTCGCCTGGGTCTGCGTGTCCCGGAAGTAGAGCCGCTCGACGGCCATCAGAGGAGCCCGATCTGGCGCGCTTCGTCGTCGGGGATCAGGATCCCGCGGGCGAAGAGCGCGGCCGGTGGTGGGCGGGTGTCCTCGAGCGCGACGTGACCGTGCTCGTTCCACCGGTAGGCGACCGCGGGCGCCCCGCCGTAGAGCTCGAGGTTCTCTGGGTCGGCGAAGGCGCCGTAGGTGTCGCCGAGGACCCAGTAGACGTCGAGCCCGCCGAGGCGATGCTCATGCTCGCCTCGGCGGGCGACGAGGTAGATCACGTCGTCGCACGCGACCGGGGGCCCGCTCGAGAGCGGGAGGTGCCCGTGGTACCGCTCGAAGGTGAAGACGGTCACGGGCGGGCCTCCTATCGGGCGAAGGTCTGGTAGACGCGAGGCTCGCCCTCTCGCCGGTAGGTGACGCTCGCGGCCACGCTACGGCCGGTCAAGTAGACGTAGGCGCGCTCGAGGACGTCGCCGAGCCTACAGTCGACGAGCTCGGGCGTCGCGTTACAGAGGACGCCGTCGGGGATCCCGAGGACCTCGAGCTCGCTCCCGCGGGCGATCAGGATCGCGCCGAGCGCCGGCGCTGGGCCGGCGTCGAAGACGAGCCCGGGAAGGGTCGACTCGGTCCGGAGCATGTAGGAGAGGGTCGCGCCGTCGCTCGTGTCGAGGACGTCGCGGGCGAACTGCGCCACGGGAGCGCAAGCGGAGAGGACGAGGACGAGGGCGGCGGCGAGAGCGAGGAGGCGGCGGCGGGCTCGGGTCATGGGCGGGTCTCCGCTCCCAGGGTAGCGCCTGGCGCGCGTGGCGGCGTGAGTCGGCTCACGCTAAAGGAGGTCCTGCCCGATCAGACCGGCGCGGTTGAGGGCGCCGAGGACGTCCGTCTGGATCTTCGCGCGGACGTCGTCGGTCAGGAGCTCGGGCGCCTGGGCCCACTTGACGATCGTCGGGTACAGGGCGACGAGCGCGGCGCCGGTCGGCGCCTGCCCGAGCATCCTCTCCGCGGTGTCGAGCAGGAACGCTACGGCGGTCCCGACGGGCCCCTCGGGCTTCGCGCCGGCGATCTCCTTCGCGGCGACGATCGCCTCCTTCGCGTCGATCTCGAGCTTCCCGGTCGCGGCGTCGCGGCGGAGGACCTTCCCGAGGTACCGGAAGAGCGAGACGCCGAAGACTGCTTCGATCGCGGCGAGGATCCCGGCCGCGGCGCCGGACCAGGGGGCCCCGAGGACGGAGGTCGCGCCGGTCTCGATCGCGCCGATCAGTTCGCCCCCGGCGCCGACGACTCCGCCGACGACCATCGCGAAGAGCGGGACGGTCGCGGGCCCGTCGATCTTGGCGAAGAGCGGCGTCGAGCGGAGGTAGGCGACGGCTCCGCCGATCACGAGGAGGAGGAGCGGGTTCGCTCCCGAGGGCGTCTCGAGCGCGCCGACGTCGGCGCCCTGGGCGAAGGCGACGCCGGCCAGAGCGGCGGCGGCGATCGAGAGGGCGTAGCGGGTTCGGGTCGTCATGAGCTCCTCCTCGAGCGGGTGATCCGACGCATGAGGCGCCGTCGGAGCCAACGTAGCGCGCGGGGCGTCACGAGGGCGGGGGGGCGTCCGGGATCCGGATCGTCGTCGTGACTGGGAAGCGGTCGCGCGGCGTGAGGGCGACGGCGCCGCGGGTGAGCGAGAAGCGGCGGTAGCGGGCGTCGACGTTCTCGAGGACGAGCCCGGCGTTCGCGTCGACGAGGATCCCGACGTGCCCGACGTAGACGCCGTGGGCGTTCGGGGCGGCGCGCCAGTTGTATAGGAGATCGCCGTCGCGGGCGGGCTCGCCTTCGCGGACGGCGAGCCCGAGGTTACGCATGGAGCGCTCGAGGTCACGCGCCCACCAGGACCCGTCAGGCGGCCCAGGAGCCCTCGAGACGCGCTCGGTGCCCCACCGGGCGTAGAAGGTCCCGTCGGGCGCCTCGAGGGCGGTCTCGACGATCCTACGGGCAAACGCGAGGCACCATCCGGGCTCGCGGGTGAGGTCGACCCCGCCGGCCTTCGGGACGATCCGGCCGGCGAGGACGGCGCGGGCGACGGCGGCGATCCGATCGCCAGAGCTCACGAGCCGCTCCCGGAGCCGACCGGCGGCGAGGGGTTCGGGACGTAGACGTGCTGCTCCGTGCCCTCGTCCCAGGCGAGAAGGTAGCCGTCGGCACGGCCGAGGGTCGAGACGTTCGCGAGGTCCTCGACGCGAGCGCGGAGGCGCGGGGCGACGCCGGCCTCCTCGAGCGTCGCCCAGCTCGCGCCGGCCTTCGCGACGGTCGCGATCACGAGCTCCGTCGCCGCGGGCGTGACGCCCTCGATCAGATCGAGCTCGCCGTACGCGACGAGCGTCTGGTAGGAGACGCTCTCCGGGTCGATCGTCTGGACGACCCCGCCCTGGGGGTCGCGGACGCTCACGGCGGGCGTCGTGAAGGCTCGAGCCTCGAGGACCGGCGCGGCGCGGAGGACGATCGCGTGGGTCCCGTCGGCGAAGGTGCCCCCGAGCTCGTCGAGGTCGAGGTCGACGCCGGCGCCGGCCTGGTCCACGAGGAGCGGGGCGAGCCCGTCCGCCGTGATCCCGAGGACGGGCCCGGTGATCGTCGCGATCGAGCCGACGAGCCCGAGCGTCGGGCGGAGGACGATCCCGCCGCTCTGGAAGAGCGCGCGGGCGAGCAGCTCGGCGCGGAGATCGGGCCCGCCGTCGCTCGCGTCGACGAGCTCCTTAAGGAACCATCTCCGGCCGGCGGAGTCCGCCGGCTGGTCGGCGAGGCGGACGGAGTAGCGGTAGCTTGGGTCGGCCACGGTTGAGCCTCCTAGTCGGCGTCGAGGACGACGCTCGAGCCCGAGATCCCGGCGGTCTCCTCGACGGCGCTCTCGGGGTCGCTCGCGGAAGCTCCGGCCGAGTCGATCAGAGGATAGAGCAGGACGAGGTCGAGCGAGCGGGAGACGCGCGAGGAGTCGATCGCGCGGGCGTCGTCGTAGGAGTACCGCTCGAGGACGGCGGCGATCCCCCAGGGGAGGAGGAGCGAGAAGCCGAGCTCGTCGGGCGTGATCTCGCTCTCCGCGGTGAGCTTGACGCCGGCATAGCGGGCGCGCGGGTTCATGTTGTAGCGGACGATCGAGCTCGTCACGTCGAGGAGGTCCTCGTAGGTCACGCGGAAGAAGTTGACGTCGATCGGCGACCCCTCGCGGATCCCGTAGAGCGCCTGGGAGGTCAGGACGCCCTCCTCGCCGCTCGTCTCGTCGTACGTGACCTCGAGCTCTTCGCCGGTCTCCCCGTAGACGCTCCCGGTCGTGTCCCAGATCACATGATGCCCAAACCACGGTCGCGTCAGGAGCGCATTATTCGAGCGGATCGCCCACCGGGGGAAGTCGACGACGACGCCGGGGACGCCCTCTCGGGTCGTGTGGCGGAAGCGGATCGAGACGAGGAAGCCGAAGGTCAGGGGGACCTCCCCGTTTAGGTTGTAGGAGAAGGTCCGGCTCTCGCCGGCGCGGAGCGTGAAGGTCGCGGAGCGCGTGAAGCCGTCGCGGTCGACCCCGCCTCCCGAGGAGCTCGAGGAGCGGAGGAGGAGGTAGTCGAAGGAGATCTCGATCTCATCGCCGACGATCAGCGGCTCGTCCTCTTCGTCGAGGAACGGCTGGAAGGTCGCGACGTCGACGCGGGCGCCGCTCCCGGGGTCGTAGCCGGTGGCGGCGGCGAGGTTGACGTAGAGCGTCGGGAGGAGCGGCGTGTCCTCGACGAAGTCGAAGTCGGCATAGCGCGCGGTCTGCCGGTTGATCACGCGGGAGCCGTCGAAGGCCGCAGCGGGGACGGGGCCCTCGATCTCGTCGCCGGTCACGGTCCGCCGGCGGAGCCCGATCCGGCCGACGCTGTAGGCGTCCAGGAGGAGCGCGTGCGCGACGTATACGGTCGCGGTCCCGCCGAAGATCCCCGAGTCCTCGAAGGAGAGCGTCGCCTCGACGACCGTCGCGGTGATCTCCCCGCCGGTCGCGCCGGGGCGCGTCCAGGTGACGTCGTAGACCGCGCGGGCGCGGATCACGCTCGAGAAGATCCCCCGGAGCTCGCGCTCGATCCGGACGGTCGTGTTCGGCGAGATCAGGACGGCGGCCTCCGTCCAGGTGCCGAAGTACAGGATCTCCCGCATGAAGTTGAGCGGGCCGGTCGGGCTCTCGGAGAGCCGCATCCGGACGACGAGGTCGAGCTCGAGCTCGTCGCCGTCGAAGTCGGCGGCGATCGGGAGCGGCGTGCTCGTGAAGTCGGTCCGGCCGACGGCGCCGAGCTCCTCGAGCGTCGGCGTCCAGCCGGGCCCGAGGCGGTAGGCGAGATCCGCCTCGAGGACGCGATCGAGCCCGTCCGCCCACGGCGGCGGGATGATCACGAGATCGCCTTCGGCGTCGACGCTTACGCCGTAGCCGACGAAGATCGCGCGGAACTCCTCGAGGAGCGTCTGGACGGATCGCTCGCGGCCTTCCGGTTGCCGGAGGTAGATCCGGTCGGTCTCGAGCGTGCGCGTGTAGGCGCCGGCCTCGTCGGGGGCGAAGAGGACGAGCGGGGGGACGGGCTTCGCTCGGAACTCGGGGAAGATCTCGGCCCAGTAGTCGAAGAGGAACTGTAGGACCTCTTGAGCGGTCGCGGTCGCCTGCCCGAGCGCGTCGAGGGTCGTCGTGTAGAGCGACGGGGGGAACATGCGGGAGAGCGCGGCGAGGCGGGTCTCGTAGGAGATCGGCTGCTCGTAGGTCGGGAGCCCGCCTCCGTCCTCGATCGCGCGGAGGACGGCGATCGAGCGGGTCGGGCGGACCATCGTCGGGTAGGAGATCTGGTCGCCGACGCGGACGCCCTCGGCGCGCGGGACGGTCTCGCTCGCGGAGACGTCCGCCTGGGGCGTGCCGACGAGCGTCCGGCCGAGCGTGACGTCGAAGGAGCTCCGGATCCGGTCGGGGAGGTCGAGGAGGTCGAACCAGACGAAGTCGGCGGCGTCAGGGTAGGAGAGCGTGGTCCCGGAGACGTTCCCGCCGAGGTAGGCGTCGGCGTTGACGCCGGCGGCCTCGAGCTCCGCCGTCGCGCCGGCGGGCGTCGGCGGCGGAGCGAGGATCAGATCGAGTCGGACGGGAAGCGGCTCTGCCATGCGGCCCCTAGCTCCCGGATCTGCCCCAAGAGATCCCCATCGGGTTCGTGAGCGTCAGGACGTGAAGATCGTCCTTCGTGAAGCGGTCTGCCACGTCGAAGAAGAAGGCGAGGCTCCCGTACGCGGTAGTAGGAGTCCCGCCACGGGCGAAGAGCCCGAAGCCGGTCCATGTTCCGTTTCCGATCGAGGTCCCCCACACGAGCTGAGTCACGGTGCGCGTGTGGGTCCCGGCGACATAGCCCCCGTTGGTCGCGAGCCCGTTCGTCGACCCGAGAATGGTTGTCCCGGTCCACCGGGACGTATAGGCGGGGAAGGTAGTAGAGCTCTGCGCGTAACAACGTTCGGGGCCTACCGCCGTGACCGGGAGCGAGGTCGTCGCCACCGTGCCTTGCGCGAGAACGTTCGCGCCAGATATGAGCCCCGTCGTGTTGGTCCAGCGGTATTGGTGGTTGATTGTGCCGATCCCGTCGAGCACAAAGGAGCCGCTCCCGGCGGTCGTCGCCGGCTGAAAATCGAAGGTGATCGTATACTTAATGCGGAGCTTAAAGTCGCTCGTCTTCGTGATCGTGACCGGGTCGCCGAGCTCGTCGCGGAAGAGCTCCCGGACGTAGATCGCTCCGGTCGAAGCGGGCGCCATGCCCCACTCGGTTAGGTTGCCGTTCGCGACGCCGAAGTCGAACTCTCGCTCGACCATGAAGGAGATGAGCCCGTTCCCGCCGTCCGTGGTCGAGCTAGAGATCGAGGTGCTCGTCCTAGCGAGCTCGGTCCCGAGCGCGACGTCCGTAACGTCGGGCTCGACGGATCCGGTCCCGACGGCGGCGAAGCCTACGAGGTTCTCGGAGAAGCCGGTAGCGGCGATGCCGTCTAGAAGCGTGTCCAGGATCAGGTTGTGCTGCTCTCCGCCGCGGACCTCGCGGCCGGAGCGGTCGACGAGCCCCCACCGGAGCCACCCCTCGATCCCGACTCGGGGGCGGAAGGCTGGCGCGGACCGCGGCCGGATGTTCGCGCGGGCGATCGCCTCGGCGGGCGTGATGATCTTCGGCGGGTTCTTAGGCGAGAGCATAGGTTCCTCCTGTGGGCCCGATCATGTCGGCGTCGACGGTGCCCTCCTCGACATAAGCGTAGGTCAGAACGACGAGAGTGTAGGCGCCGGCGGTCGGTCCGTCGGCGAGGGTTGCCTCGACGAGCCCCTCCTCCTCCGCCTCGTAGCTCAGGATCACGGAGACGTAGGTTCCCGCGGTCGGTCCGTCGGCGAGCGTCGCCTCGACGAGCCCCTCCTCCTCCGCCTCGTAGCTGATGATCGGGAGGACGTAGGTACCGGCGCCGGGCCCGTACAGAGTCGCCTCGGCGGTCTCCTCGAGCTCGTTCCGGATGATCGCCTCGATGTAGTCTCCCGCGGTCGGGCCCGTGAGGGGGACGAGCGCGCGGTCGCGCCAGGGGTACGGGTAGAGGTCGGAGAGAAGAGCGGAGCGGGCGCCGTCGCCGACGAGGGGCTCGCCGGCCTCGTCGCTCGCGAGCGCCTGGTAGCGGAGCGGGAGGCGGGTCACGCGGTCCAGGACGACCGGCTGCTCGTAGTCGAAGAGCTCGAGCTCGACGAGGTATAGGTCGCGCTGTACGCGGCATAGGAGCCTCGAGCGCGTGCTCGCGTCGAGGCAGAAGAGAAGCACGTCAGAGACGGGTATGTCATACGCCCACGTCGCGTCGAAGACGACGACCGGGTCGACGCCGGGGACGGTGACGTTCTGAACGTAGGAGGTCGTAGCGGTGTCCCATCGCGTGAGGTAGACGACGCCGTCCTCCTCGTAGGCGACGACGGCGCGGGCGCTCTGGTCGAAGGCGATCGAGAAGCGGCGCCGGCTCTCCGGGTGCGTCTCGGCGAAGAGGGGCGGGAGGAGCGTCGTCTGCTCGGTCCAGGTGGCGGCGGTCTCTGCGCGCTGGAAGAGGCGGAGGCGGCCGTCGACGTCGAGGACGAGGGCCCACGTCCGGCCGATCAGGGTCGGGAGGCTGTTATCGCCGGTGACGCCGATCGCCTTGGGCCCGCGCGTAAGGTAGAGCTCGGCGAAGCGGTAGCCGGCGGTCCCCCGCGTCGAGAGCCTCGGGCGCGGGAGGCTCACGAGCCGCTCCCGCTCGAGGTTCCGTCGGGGATCCGGTCGACGACGCTACCGGCGGGCCCGTAGAGCGCGCTCCCGGCCGACATGGGATAGAAGAGCAGCTCGAGCTCCTGGACGAGCGGGCCACCGGGCCCGACGGCGTTCCGGAGGCGGACGAGGATCCCGGTCGCGGAGAGCTCGTCGTCGTCGTCGATGTAGGCGACGCGGACGATCCGCCCGGAGCTCCTCGTCTGCGCGAACGATCGGCCGGAGTAGGCGAGCGAGGGCGCTCCGTTGTCGAGGTCGCTCGAGGGGATCGTGACCCCGCGGAGGGTCGTCGCGATCGAGCGAGCTCGGGAGGAGCGGAAGAGCAGGCGGACGGGGGCGGTCTCGTCGAGGCGGCCCTCGATCGCGATCGGGAGCTCGCGGGAGGCGGGCCCGAGGGTCGCGACGGGGGCACCGTCGAGCAGGGCGACCGTGAAGTAGCTCACAGGGGGCTCCCGAGGGCGGCGCGCCGGAGGGCGGGGAAGTCGATCTCGCGGAGGACGTCAGCGACGATCGCGCGGGTCCGCCGATCATTGTCCGCGCGGATCTGCGGGTCCGCGTTCGTCGCGCTGTAGTTATTCGTCTGGGAGACGGAGATCCGGACGGAGAAGGCGGGCGTCTGGCGGGCCCTGCGGCGCGCCTCGGCGTCGCGTTCGCTCTCCTGGGCCTGGGCGCCGCGGTTGCCCCCGAAGAGGTTGGCGAGCCCGCTCACGAGCCCGCCGATCAGGGGGAGCGCGATCGCGGCGATCCCGGCGGTCGAGACCGCGGCGGCGGAGAGCCCGAGGGCGCCTCCGAAGGTCGCGAGCCCGCCGGCGACGCTGCCGGCCAGGTTGAGCCCTTGCCCGATCGCGCCGGCGACGTCGCCTTTCTTGATCGCCTCGATCAGCCCGAAGGTGAAGTCGATCGCGGCCTGGGCGACCTGGGCGGAGAAGCGGACGGCGGCGTCCTGGATCTCGGCGCTCGAGTATTCGCTCGCGGTCACGAGCTGCTGCCCGCTCTCGCCAAAGATCCCGCGGAACTCGTCGGTCGTGCCGGGCCCGAAGATCCCCTCGAGGCCCTGGGGGGGCTTGATCGCGGTTTCGACGCCGGGAATCGGGATCGGTCGCGCGAGGCGCTCGTCGAAGGCGGCGGCGGCCTCCGGCGCGATCGCGCGGAGGCGCTCGAGGGCGGCGACGAGGTCATCCGTCTCGGCGCCGGCGGCGATCAGAGCCTCGACCGTGTCGACGGCGATCAGGCGCGCGAGGGCGGCCTGCTCCGCCCTGGCGGCGGCGAGCTGCCCGGGATCGGCGAAGGGGCTCTCCGTGAGGGCGGCCTTCGTGATCAGGAGCTCGCGGTTGAGGGCGTCGAAGGCGGTCGCGAGCTCGGGCGCCAGAGCACGGAGGCGAGCGATCGCGGCGAGCCCGTCCTGGGGGTCGAGGTCCTCGCCGGCTCGGAAGGCCTCGGCGAAGGCGGCCGCCGTGTCGAGCGCGATCGCCACCGCGGCCGAGCGGTTCGGGTCGGGCGCGCCGGGCGCGACGAAGGTTGAGCTGGTGTCCTTCGCGGCGGCGGCGAGCAGCGCGAGGGAGCGGGCGAGCCCGTCGAACTCGCGAGCGAGCTCGGGGGAGAGCTCCCGGAGGCGGCGGAGGGCGACGAGCCCCTCGTCGGGGTCGAGCCCCTCGGCGCCGGCCTCGAAGGCGGCGGCGTATGCCTGGACGGTGTCGAGGGCGATCGCCGTCGCGCCCTCGCGGGCTTCGGCGGCGAGGCGGGCGCGGGTGCCCGGGTCGACGAAGCCGCTCGCGAAGGTGGCGGTCGCGATGCGCGCGACCTGAGCGAGCTCGTCGAACTCGCTCGCGAGCGCGGGGGAGACGCGGCGGAGCGCGGCGAGGGCGTCGAGGAAGGCGGCGGGGTCGAAGATCTCCGCGGCGACGGTCGAGAGGACCGTGTCGAGAGCGATCGCGCCGGCCTCCGTGCGGGCCTTCGCGACGAGGCGGGCTCGAGCTCCGGGGTCGAGGATCCGCTCGATCTCCGTCTTCGCGGCCTCGTCAGCGTCCTTGAGGGCAGCGCGGAGGCGCTCGGCCTCGGCGCGGAGGGCGGCGCGGCGCTCGCGGATGTACTCGAGCTGCGCCTCGGAGACCTCGCCGGCGAAGGACGTCAGGAGCTCTTCGACCGCGCGGTCGAAGAGGCGAATGCGGGTTTCGATTCCCTCGAGGGCCGCTTCGGGTGTGCCTTCGAAGGCGGCGATGCGGACGGCGGCGGCGCCGCGGGCGGCGATCTCGTCGAAGACCGTCTTTACGGTGCGGCGGGTGGCGGCGCTCGCGGAACCTCCGCCGGCGCCTCCGCCCCCTCCGCTCGCGCCGCCGGCGAAGCCTCCGCCGGCGGCCGGGCGCGGCGCGCCGGCGAGCTGGCGCTCGAGCTCCGCCTGGCGGCGGAGAAGCGGCGACAGGAGATCATTCGTGTCCGCCCTCGCGGCCTGGATCGTGTCGAAGACGACCTGCTGGATGATCGGGTCGGTCGGGAGGCGCGCAACACTCGGGTCACGGCTCGAGCGGAGCGCGTCCGTGAAGGCGCGGAGCGTGACGGCTCCGCTCTCGTCGAGCTCGAAGCGGAGGTCTCCCTGGTTGAAGCCGGCGTTGACGAGCGCGCGGTCGAGCTGCTCCTGGCGGAAGGGTAGGAACTGCGTTGGGTCGCCGGTGTCCTCGCGGGCCCCGATCCCCTGGGCCTCGAGGGCGGCGATTCTCGTCCGGACACTCGCGAGCTCGGCCTCCGCGGCGGTCCGGTTGAAGCCGGTCACGAGCTGGTCGAGCTCTGCACGGAGCTCGGCGGAGAGCTCGCCGGTCTCCTGTAGCTTGTCGATCATCCGCTGGATCGCGGGGACGGCGCTCTGGTCGACGCGTTCCTTGAGGCGCTCGAGGGCGGAGACGACGCTCGCCTGGTCGCCTCCGGCGGCGGCCCGCGAGACGTTCTCGAGCGCGGTGTCGAGGCTCTCGCTGCGGCCGGAGAAGGCGAGGGCGAGCCCGCCGACCGTCAGGACAGCGCCAGCGATGATCCCGGCGGGCCCGAGCAGCGGAAGGGCGGCGACCTTCAAGACCGCGAGGGCGGGCCCGATCGCCTGAACGGCCGTCAAGAGCTTCCCGATCACGAGAAGCAGCGGGCCGGCAGCGGCGGCAAGCCCACCCACGACGACGATCACGCGCTGCACGACAGGCGGAAGCTCCCCGAACCCGCTCGCGAGACGCCCAACGACCTCGGCGGTCGAGCGGAGGGCCGGCAGCGCAACATCCCGGAAGAGCCCAACGACCTGCGTCACCGCCGGGAGCAGAGCAACAGTGAGGTCCCGCCCGAGGACGCCGACCTCAGCCTTGAGGTCCTCGTAGCCGACGCGGAGGGCGTTCGCGCTCTCGAGCGCGTCGCGCCCGAGAACCTCACCGGCATCGCGCGCCTCCTGCTCGAGGCGCGCGTACTCATCCGCCGTGAGCGCGAGGACGGGGATCAGAGCGGTAGCGCCGCGACCGAAAGCCTGATTCGCGAGCACGTTCCGCGTCGTGACGTCCTGGACGCCCTGGAGGCTCGTGATGAGCTCGGGGACGACGTCGTCGAGGGCCCTTAGGTTGCCGGCGGAGTCGCGGACGCTGACGCCGAGCGCCTGAGCGGCGGCGGCGAACTCGGCCGACTCCTCGCCGCCCTCGCGTAACCGGCGGGAGAGCTGGATCGCGGCGTCCCCGAGGACGCCCGCGTCGACGCCGGCGGCGCGTGCCACGCGACCGAACGCTTGCAGGCGGTCGACGGAGAGCCCGCTCTGCTGCTCGAGGTCGAGGAGTTGGTCCGCGGTGTTGCCGAGGCGTAGGGCGGCGTTCGTTGCGGCGGTCGCGACGGCGACGAGTGGCGCGGTGACACCGATCGAGAGGGCGCGACCGGTGCGCGTCGCGCCTTCGGCGACCTTGGCGAGCGAGAGGCTCGAGCGGTCGGAGAAGGCGCGGATCTGCTGCTCGGCCTGCCCGAGCCCGGTCGAGAGACCGGCGGCGTCGAGCTTCGTCCGGAGGACCGCGGTCCCGAGGTTAGGGTCGAGCATCGTCGCCTCCTCGCGTCAGTATGCCAGGCGCCGGCGTCGCCGGTGAGAAGTCGACGTCAGCCGGCGGGGCGCTCCCCGCGGAAGAGGATCCCGACGATCAGCTCGACGGCGGGGCGCGTCAGGTGCTCGTCGACCCAGGCGTCGGTCACGAGCTCGGGGTCGGTCGCTCGCGCCTTGAGAGCGCGGAGGAGGACGTCGAACTGCTCCGCGGGGACCTTCCCGTCGAACTCGAGCGCGACCGTCCAGCCGATCGGGCGGCCGGAGAAGGTGATCCCCCCGAGCTCGAAGTCGGGGTAGCGGGAGACGAGGACGGCGTCGAGGTTGACCTTCGGACGTTCGGACGGGGCCTTCGGCATGAGCTCCTCCTAGCGGATCAGGACCGCGCGGCGCGGGTGCGCTCGGGCGGCGGGGACGTTCCCGAGCTCCTCGGGGAGCTCGAGGACGGCGACCTCCTCGCCGTCGTCGTCCATCATCGCGTAAGAGCCGGCGGGGGTGTACGGGGCGACGAGGACGGTCCCGCCGTCGGGGTCGCGATCGGAGAGCGTGAGGTCGCGGAGGCGCCGGAAGTCGAGGAGGTCGAGAGCCCAGACGGGGAGATCCTTCGCGCGCTCGAGCGCCTCGATCGCCGTCTCGCGCGTCCAGGGGCCCGTGGCGAGCTCGAGGGCGGCCCACGGCGGGAGGCGCTCCTCCGCCGTGAAGAGGCGCGAGGGCTTCGGCGGGGGGCTCGAGGCGTCGGCGTCGTCGCCGTCGTCCCGCTTCCCGCCGGCCACGTTGAGGACGGTCGCCTCGAGCGAGGCGGTCGGGTAGGCGCGGCGCGCCTCGAGGAGCGGGAGCCACCGGAGGTAGTACACGATCTGCGGGCCCGAGAGGCTCTCGATCACGTCGGGCGTCCAGCCGTAGGCGCTCGCGAGGAGGGCGAGCTCGGGGCCGGCCTCGGGCGCCTCCGGCGTGAGATCGCCCCCGGGAGCGGTGCTCCCGAGGGCGAAGATCAGCGGCTCGCCGAGCCTATGGGCTCGGCTGCGGATCACGAGCCGGCGCTCGCCGTGAGGTCGGTCCTCTTCGGCCGGCCCTGCCCCTGCCACGTCCAGGAGGCGTCGACGACGCCGGTGGCGGGCGGGTCGATCGAGAGGTTCCGCACGCGGGCGCGGCCCTCGTAGATCCGGGCGGGGGTGCCCTCTTCGTCCGGGTAGACGACCTTGACCCAGACCTCCCGCTCCTCGAACTGGGCGATCTCGACCTGGGCGAGCGCGTAGTCGCCGGCCTTGAAGCGGCCGGAGCGGGCGATCGCCCACGCTTTCGAGGTCGCCTCGTCTTCGGCCCACGTGGTGCCGGTGAAGGCGCTCTCGTAGGTCGCGGGCGTAAGGGTCTGGACGTTGTCGGAGAGCGAGAAGCCGGCGCTCTCCGTGCCGATCACGCGGTGGAGCTGGTCCCAGACGGCCTCGTGGGAGGTCGTCAGGGCGCCGGGGATGCCAGGGACGTCGCCGGCGACGGCGTCGACGGGGACGGGCGCGGCGACGGCGCCGACGGTGGTCTCCGCGGACACGCGGAGGAGGACCGTGGTCGTCCCGTCGGTGAAGGCGAGGATCAGGTTCTTCCGGAGGACGACCGTGCTCGAGCAGGCGAGGTCGACGCTCGTCGCGCCGGCGGCGACGCCGGTCCCGACGGTGATCGTCACGTCTACCGGCTCGGTCGCGAGGGCGCCGGCGGCGAAGGCGTCGCTCTGGAAGATCTCGCTGTTCTTCCCGCGGGCGAAGGTGAGAAGGTCCATATAGGATCGTGCCTCCTATCGTTCGGTTACGTCGACGAGGATCTGGTTCCGGATGCCCAGGCGCTCGTCTCCGGGGACCCGACGGGGGCTCGACGTGCGGAAGCTGGCGACGACCCGCTCCGCTGCCGATTGTAGTCGACCCGCGGGGGTCCCGTCATGCTCGACGAGGTAGACCGTCCAGGAGCGGGCGAGCGTGAGCTCGTGACGGTAGCCGGGCGAGCTCTCGAGCTCGGGGACGTCGTCGACGTGGCACTCGAGCCCGGTCGCGACGACGCTCTCGGGGAGGTTCCCGTAGGAGACGGCGGGCCTCGTCGCCGCGGGCCCGAGGTCGGGGTCCGTGTAGACGCCGACGAGGTCGGCGAGGAGCGCGCGGAGGCGCATCGTCAGCTCGGGGCCGGTCATGCGTCAGGACCTCCTCCGACCTCTCGAGCTCGCCGTCGGAAGGCGCGCTCGAAGATCCCGGCGAGCTTCGAGAGCGGCTCGCGGTAGATGTTCCGGGCGGGCATGTTCCGGTAGCCGGAGCGCGTTCGGACGCGGTAGCCGAGGAGGACGGGCGCGGCATAGTTGACGTTGACCGCGTGCGTCCAGTCGCGGAGGCTCGAGTCCTGGGGTGTCGCGACGATCGAGCTCCCGAGGGCGCCGCGGTCGACGACGTCGCGGGGGCTCTTCCCGACGGGCCATGCCCACTTGTTGAGCTTGACCTCCTTCTTCGCGAGGTTGTCGAGCGCAAGGTTCGCGTCGAGAAACGCGAGCTCGTGCGCGCGGGTGATCTCGTCGACGTTGAGGACGACGTCGATCTCGCTCCCCTTGCCGGTCGTCAGGATCCGGACGGCGCGGCCGGGCGTGGTCCCGCGGAGCGGTGCGCGGCTCATGAGGGGCGCCAGACGCCGTACAGGACCTCTCCTAGTATCTGCGTGATCGGGGAGAGAGTCTCGACGGGGCGCGCGGCGATCCGGACGATCCCGGGCCGGCCGGCGTAGGAGAGAGCGAACTCGGTCCCAGGCTGGACGTTGGCGGGCGCGACGCTGGGCTCGAGGAGCGTCAGGATCAGGACGACCTCGCCGGCGTTGGCGCCGTAGCGCTCGCGGAGCGTGTCGCGGTCGCTCGAGTCGGCGATCACGCGGAGCTCCTGGGTCGTGACGTCGTAGAGCGGGTCGCCGGCGGCGTTGACCTCGGGCGGGTCGCGGAGCTCGCGGACCTCCCGAGAGATCGTGACGTCGTCGAAGACGCCGTCGAAAGCGGTCGGCGGCATGTTAGAAGCCGCTCGCGAAGGAGATCCCGGCGGTTGCCGGCCAGGCGGCCGGGACCTCGAGCTCGAGGCTCGCGTCGAGGCGCGCCTGCTGGCGGAGGTATCCCGCGCGGGCGTCGGCGGGGTCGGTGTATTCGAGGCTCGCGCCGGAGGCTCCGGTAAGGGCTCGGACGGGTAGCGGGCGGGCCTCGTAGAGCGCGGCGAGGACGACGTAGGGGCGGAAGGTCGGGACGCCGTCCGGGTCGACGCCCTTGGAGAGCTCGAGGAGCGCTTCGGCCTCCGCGCGATCGGCGAAAGCCGCTTGCGAGAGGACGAGCTGTAGCGCGTCGGAGAGCGCCTGGTAGTCGGTCACGAGTGGCGGCATGAGCTCGGCCTCCTAACCGGTGACGACGTCGAGGATCGCGCGGACCGCGCGGTCGGTCGCCTTCCCGTCGGTCGCATGATACGCGAGCGCGACGCTCTGCCGGCGGAGCTCTGCGGCGCCGCTCGAGGGCCGGAGGGCTCGCGCGATCGCCTTCTCGAGCTCGCGGGGGTCGTCAACCTGGGGGCCGAGGCGGGCGCCCTCCCAGAAGCGCAGCCCGTGCTGCACGTCCTTCCGGTAGAGCCGGTGATTGAGGACGACGACCGGGCGCCCGGTGCTCGCGAACTCGTACATGGTCGAGCTGTTGTCGCAGGCGTAGACGCTGGCGGTGTCGAGGACGCGGTCGAAGTCGGGCTCGAACTCGATTCCCTCCTTCGCGTAGACGGGCTCGATCGTCTGCCGGAGGCGGGGGTGAGCGTGCCCGAGGATTCGGAGGTCCGGGCGGCGGCGGGCGAGCTCGACGACCGAGGGGAGGAAGCGGCGCCAGGCGGAGCGGGTCTCGGGGACGACGAGGCACTCCCAATGGAAGGCGAAGGCGATCGTCGGCGGGCTCGTGAGCTCCGGGAGTCGGTGGCCGTCGTGCCAGGGGTCGAGCTTCGGGACGCCGATCTCGACGATCGGGGCGTCGCGGAGGGTGCCGGCTTCGAGGTAGGCGTCGCGCGCCGTCGGGCCGGGGACGAGGGCGAGGATCACGCCGTAGCGGTCGCGGCCTCCGGCATAGCTCGTGTGCTGTAGGAGGCGGCCCTGGGCGTCGCGGTACGTCTGTCCGGCGCCGTGCTCGAGGAGGATCGCGGGCCGGCCGGCGTGGCGGGCGCGGTTGAGGTCTCCGAAGGAGCAGACGACCGTCGGCCTCGAGCTCCGGGGGATCCCGCGCGCCTCGAGGAAGGCGCCGCGGCGATCGGCGGGGAGGGCGTCGTAGATCGGCCGGAGGTGGTCGCGGAAGTGCTGCTCGGTCGCGAGGGCGTCGACGAGCTCGCCGTCGTCGAGGTCCGGCCGCATGGGCTAGAAGGGCGTCCGGATCAGGGCGCGAAGCTCGGCCTTCGTCGCCTTCGCGGGGAGCTCGATCGCGAGCGAGCTCGCGAGCGCTCGGAGCTGCGCGACGGTCATACCGTCGAGCTCCTCCGCGCTCGGAAGGGGCGCCACGTTCGCCGAGGCGCTCGAGGCGGCCTTCGGCGAGCTCGCGGGGGCCTGGGGGCTCGAGGGCGCCCCCGTGGCGCCCTCGAGCTTCTGGTCGGGCCAGGGGAGGAAGCCTCGCGCGAGGAGGCTCTCGATCTGCCGCGGATCCTCGACGTCCGCCGTCGCGACCCGAGCTCGATCGAGCAGAGCGGGGTCGAACTGGACGCCGGTCACGCGGTCGCGCTTCCGCTCGTAGGCGGGGTGGTAGAGCCTCACGCTAACCTCCTCCCAAGCCCTTACGAGCCGGCCGCGGCCGAGAGCCCGGTGATCTTCCCGTGGAGCCACTCGGCGCCGTAGTCGATCCCGAGCTGCCCGTAGATCTGCCAGTCCTCGGAGCTGCCGACCTTCGCGAGCGGCTCGACGAGGATCGTCTCCCCCTTGATCGGGAGATAGCGTCCGCGGACGGGTTCGGGGTTGACGAGGACGACCGTGTCCTGGGGGACGTCGAGGTCGTAGGCGCCCTGGGAGGGGAGCCGGAGGACGCCGAAGGGCGTGTAGACCTCGCGGGTCATGAGACCGCCGACCATCCGGTCGGTGCCCTGGCGAAACTGCGTCTCGTAGGCGTCATTGAGGGCGGCGAGCTGGACGGGTGCGGCGACGATCAGGAGACCGGCCTCCGGCTGGACGCCGGCGTTCTCGATCATCTCGCGGTGAAGCTGCTCGAGGAGCGCGCGGGAGAGGTCGGCGCCGGCGGCGGCGACGGCGTTCGTCGTGATCGCCGGGATGATCCCGCGCATCTTGACCGCGTCCGCCGTCGGGTTCGCGGGGTTCGCGTAGACCCCGTTGAGGGCGGAGTAGTTGTAGTTACGCGCGATCTTCCGGAGCTGCATGGAGAGCTGCGTCTGGTCGACGCCGCTGTAGTGAAAGGCGTCCTGGGAGCCGATCGAGAGGACGCCGTTCGGGTCCATCCGGCCGACCTCGGAGCCGGCCAGGTACGTGACCTTGACCGTCTCGTGGAAGAGCTGGACGACGTTCTCGTCCTGGTCGGGGGTGTAGGTCGTCGCCGTCGGCGCCGCGGCGCCCTCGAGGACGGCCGGCTGCGTCGGCGTCGGGAGCTCGTAGTCGACGGAGAGGGGGAAGCGTCGCTGGACGACGGGCGTCCAGCCGTTCCCGACGATCGTGCCCTCGCCGGGCTCGCCGGGGGCGTAGCCCCCGATCAGGCGGAGGATCAGGTTCGGGCGCTCCCCGAAGAGGCGGAGGACGCCGAGGAGCCCCTTCGTGTTCTGGGTGGTCGTGGTCGCGGAGGCGACGGTCGGAGGCATGATCTACTCCTTCGGGTTGAGGACGCGCGCCTGCTGGCGGGCGATCGCCGCGGCGTAGCCCTTGATATCGCCTCGCGCCAGGGCGGCGGAGGCGTCGTCGAGGGGCGCCTGGCGGGGGGCGCTCCCGCCGGCGCCGGGGACGGCGGCCGGCGTCGAGCTCTTGATCGCGTACTCGGGGAAGTCGGCGACGATCCGGTCGATCTGGGGCTCGTTCCCGTCGAAGTAGGCGTCAGGGTCGTCCATGAGACGCAGGACGCGCTCCGGGCTCGTGACCTTCGAGGCGAGAGCCGCTCGCCGCTCGGCGAGCTGGATCCGCGCGGTCGCGTCGGCCTCGGCCTTCGTCGCGCGCTCCTCGGCGGCCTTGAGTCGCTCGTCCGTCGTCATGGTCCTGGCCTTCTCCTTCTCCTCGAGCTCGGCGAGGCGCTCCTGGGCCTCGCGGAGCTGCGTCCGGTAGCGCTTCGCCTCGGCCTCGGCCTTCTTCTTGAGCTTCTCGAGGACCTCGATCGGGGGCGGGTCGTCGGTCGCGTCCGCTTCGGTCTCGAGCTCGTCAGGTTCGGGCGGCGGGGCTTCGGTCTCGCTCGCGGGGGCGGAGGTCGAGTGTTGAGCCGTCGCGGGCGCCTCCTGGGCGTCTGCCGCTTCGCTCTTGGGGATCGTCGTCATGGTCTCGACCTCCTGGGTCGGCGAGGACCTCGGGGCGGGCATCGCGCCTCCTGGGCGCGCTCCCGGGGCTTCTCGGTGATGGTAGCAGCTCGGGGCCTGGGTCGTCACGGTCGGGTCTGGCGACGAGGCGAAGGATCACTGGGGGCTCCTAGAGGCGGCCGGACGTCGACGAGGTGGGCGCTCCTCTCCGTCCGGCCTCCCGTAGCGCGCCGGGGGTGCGTCCCCCGACGCGCGAGTCTACTGGGTGCCGAACGCGCGGCCTACCCACGGGCGGAGGCGCGAGACGGGTTGACCCGGTCGCCACACGGGCGTGGGGCGGCCACGGCCCGCTGGGCCGACGCGGACGCCCTCGCGATCGCGGACGCGTTCGAAGGGCGCGGCGTTGGGGTTCGGCCGCAGCCCGAGCGCCTTGAGCTCCCGGAGGTTCTCCGCGCGCATGCCCTCGAGCTGCTCGATCACGAGAGTGCCGTCGAGCGCCCACTCCGGATCGAAGGGCGCCAAGATGCAGCGGCAGCGGGGGTGCAGGACCTCGGTGGTTTCGCTCATGCGCGTGACCTCGCCCTGTCGGGGGCCGCAGTATTCGCACGTCCGATCGTCGATCGTGACGTAGCGGATCACGAGCTCAACACCGAGGTCCGCGTAGAGCTCTTGCCGGGCGTCCGCTTGCGCGGAGTGTAGTTCGGTGATGGCGATCATCTCGGCGCGGGACCGTAGGTATCCCGTGTTCTCGCGTATGGCGCGCGTGACCTGCGTCCACGAGTCACCGCGGGTGAGCCCCGCGATGACGTCACCCTTGATGCGGTCGACGACCTCGTCCGCGTGCCGGTACAGGCGCGTGTGAGCGTGCTCGACGACGCCGGAGAGCGCGCGGTGGTTCACCGGGGTTGAGATCGTGACGGCGTCCCCGAAGACGCGGAGGGTGTCCTCAACGAAGCCGCGCGCCTGCTCGCGGGCGGCGGCAGCGCGCGCGTTGAGGCCGGCGAGGGCGCCGCCGGGTTCGGCGACGAGCGCCTGAAGGACGCCGTCGATCTCGTCAGCGAGAACGCGCGCGCGGGCGAGGCGGAATGCCGCGTTCGAAGCGGTGCCCCCTACGTCGGCCATCGCTCGCGCGTACGCGGGGCGGGCGCTGTTGAGGACCTGCCGGTAGACGCGGGTGAGGTACTCGGCCAGCTCTCGGGTCTGCTCGCGGTCGAGGCGGGAGAGCGCCCGGTCGGCGCGGACGGCGATCCTCTCGAGATCAACGAAGCCGGCCACGCTACAGCTCGGCGTTAGCGAACGCGCCCGACGGCGCGGCGGTCGGTTCGGGGAGCGTTTGGGTCTCCTCGAGCCAGCGCGCGAGCATTGCCGAGTCCATGTTCGGGTAGAACTGCTCGAGCTCGCCGAGGGCGATCTCGTGGTTCACGAGGCCAGCGCGGAAGTCCTCGCGGACTTGCATCGCGATCGTCAGGCGCTTGAGCTCGCGGTCCGGCTTGACCGTGACGAGGAAGCCGGGCTCGAGATCGAGCTCGAGGAGCTCGAAGTACCCGCGGACGGCGTCGCTCATGAGCTCGGACAGGAGGCGCGCGAGGTCGTCGCTCGCGCCGTTGTAGCTGGCGTTCGCCTGCACCAGCGCTTCACCGGAAGGGATCTGTCCGCCGGTCGTGATGGGGAGGAGCAGATCCGTGCGGATGCGGTCCTGCGTTCGGTCGCCCTCGGCGAAGAGCGGCGAGAGGTCGCCGGGGGCGACGCGCTCGGCTCGAGCGTCGGAGCTCTTCGCGCGGAGGACGATGTTCGGGCCGAGCCGCTTCGGCTCCTCGAAGGAGCCGACGAGCGTCCAGATCGGGTAGGAGTGCGCGTCGCTCGTCCGGAGGACGCGGATGGCCTCGGCGAGCTCCTGCTTGAAGAGCGGTAGCGCCTGCTTGAGCTCACCGACGGGGTAGCCGCTCTGGTCGAGCTCAGCCCAGACGACGGTCGGCATGATCAGGGTCTCGCCGTTCTCGGGGTAGGTCGCGTCGGGGTCGCCGCCGAGGTCGGTTGGGGTGCGGAGGGCGCGCCAGACGCGGAGGGCGGTCTCCTCGAAGTCATAGACGCGGACGTCGTACCGGAGGCCCTTCCCGTGGTGCGTTGCGGCGCTTCCGGTGATCTGCAGGAGCCCGATCGGGTCGCCGGCGACGTCGTCCTCGCGCCAGATGAGCTCGAGGTGCCCGCCGAGCCGCTGTAGTAGGGGGCGGGCGGGCGCCGCGCTGCCCTCTAGGGGTTGGCGCATGATCGGCCAGGCGGCGGCGATGCCGTTCGCAAGGAGGTCCTTCGTCGCGTCGCGCGCGAGGCGGCGGAGCGGGAGGCGATCGAGGATCTCGTCGTAGGAGGAGGGGACCTCAGACCAGGTGATCGTGCCGATCGCGCCCTGCCGGCGGATGCGGAGGGCTCGAGGCGCGAGGCTCTGGACCTGGCGGGAGTAGCGGAGGAAGGCGCGCTCGGCTTCGCTGCCCTCCGTGAAGGGCGGGACGAGCTCGTCGGCGATGAGGACCGGTTCGCCGTCGACCCAGGAGAGCGTCTCGCTCGTCAGGGCGACGCGGAGCGCGACCTGGTCGAGAAAGGCGCGGACGTATAGGTTCTCGAGGTCGATCACGCGGTCCTCCTAGTGCCCGGTCAGAGCTCGGGCGGCCTCCTCGCTCGGGTATCCTTCGCTCGCCTCCGCCCACATACTAGCCGTCGCGTCGACGAGGTCGTCGTGAGGGTCGTCCTCCCCCGTGAAGGAGCGCGCCTGGTCGACGAGGGCGGCGACGTGCCGATCGAGCGGCCGGCCGGGCTCCTGCGGGAGCCGGATGCGGCCGGCGTTCCAGGCGGCGGCCGCCGGTTGAGCGTACGCGAACTTGTCCGTCACGGCGGCCTCGCAGACGAGGCGGACGCGGAAGGTGTCCTCGAGGAAGTCCGCGGTGCCGGCTTCGGCGCCGGCGAGGCGCCACCGGATGTAGGGCGCCTCGAGCTGTTCGAGGCGCTTCCCGAAGGCGGTCACGCGCTCGCGGACCTCGAGGACGCGAGTCACGTAGGCGACGGGGCGACCGTCGAAGGGGTCGTCGACGACGCGGGCCTCGACGATCGCTGAGGCGTCGCTTTTGGTTTTCGCGGCGTAGGCGGCGTCCATGCCGGCGACGGCGCGGTAGCCGCTCGCGAGCGTCCGGCGGACGTCACCGGAGGTGGGGTCGTAGAAGGTCGGTGCGCGGAAGAGCTCTTCCCCGCGGGGGCGGGGTCGCTGCTGGTAGAGCGAGGCGAAGGTGTAGCTTCCGACGGTCTCCTCGATCTGGCGGAGCTTCTCGACGGAGAAGCGGTCGGGCCAGAGCGCCTCGCCGATCGCGCGGCCGAGCGGGTCGTCGGGGTCCTCGGCGATCGCCGGGAGGCGGATCCGCTGGTAGCCGGCCTCGCCGACGAGGCGGCCGATCAGATCGTCGGGGTGCCATCTCGTGTGCTGGACGATAACGCTCGCGCCGGGCTCGAGGCGCGTGTAGAACGTGTCCGTATACCAGTCCCAGACGCGGTCGCGGATCAGGCGGGAGTCGGCGTCGCGGCGGTTCTTGAAGGGGTCGTCGATCACGCCGACGCCGGTGATCCCGTGCCCGGTGAGGGGCCCGCCGACGCCGGTCGCGAGGAGCCCGCCCTCGTCCGTGGTGCGCCACTCGTTGACGCTGGCGCTCTCGTCGGAGATCGCGACGCCGGCCTCGCGGGCGAGGCGGCGCGCCTTCCGGCTCTTCGAGCGCGCGAGGGCGTCGGCGTAGGTCGTGAAGGCGTGCGTCCGCTCGGGCGCGGTCGAGAGGAGCCACGCGATCGCGGCGAGCGTGAGGTCCGTCTTCCCGTGTCGCGGGGGCGCCTCGAGTAGCACGCGGAGCTCCTCGCCGGCGGCGATCGCCTGGTAGACCTCGAGGACGCTCTCGAGCCAATAGGGGCGGACGTAGGTCGGCGACGATCGGGTGATGAAGGTCCCGAGGTCGACGGGGTCGCGGATCGCTCGGCGCCGGCTCTCGCGGGAGAGGCGCTCGACGAGGAGATCAGCCGCGGCGACGGGACGTAGCACGCGAGAGCGCCTGCTCGAGCTCCTCGTCGGTCATGTCGGCGGGGTCCTTCTCGACGAGGGCGAAGAGGGCGTCGAGCTCCTGGCGCTCGACGTAGCCGCGGCTCTTCCCGAGCGTCTTGAGGGCGAGCGTGATCGCCCATGCCTCGCGCTTCTCGACGGAGATCGCGAGCCCGGTCTCGGCGACGTCGACGAGGCGCTCCCGGCCGGCCTCGCGGGCGGCCTTGAGGCGCTCGCTCTTCGCGATCCGGCGGGAGAGCGCCGTCCGGTCGTAGGAGAGGAGCTCGGCGGCCTTGGAGACGACGCCGTAGGCGTCCCAGAGCGCGGCCTCGATCACCGGGCCCGGTACAGTTCTTTTCGGGACGGCTGTTGCATCGTGGGCGGGCGCGGTCTTCGCGATCGGCCTCGGGGGGCGGGGCATGGGTTGACCTCCTGGGTCGGCGTGCGCGCCGGGCGCTAGGCGTAGCGTAGCGCTCCCAGGAGGTCCAGGTGGTCCTCGAGCTCGGGGCGTGGGTTAGGGCGCCAGGCGGTAGACCCGGGAGCCTTCTCGCGGCTCCTGCGTCGCGGGGGAGACCTCGGCGAGCTGCGCGTCGACGAGGCGGTCGAGGGTTCGGCGGACGAGATCGTAGGCGGCGCGGGCGGGGAGCTCGCGGAGGGGCTCGACGTCTTCGGCCTTCCCGGGCCAGGCGCCGGCGGCGAAGGTCTCGAGGATCTCGGGGACGGTCGACCAGGCGATCTCGGGGGAGCCGATCTCGTCGGCGATGCGGGCGCCGGTGCCGAGGATGTTCGCGATCGCGACGGCGAAGCGGACGCGGGGGTCGTCGGGCTCGGCGGCGAGGGCGAGGGCGCTGTAGGCCGCGCCGTAGACCACGAGGCGCTCGACCGTCCAGTCGTCGCGCGAGGCCGCCCGACTGCGCGCGAGCCACAGGGAGCCCCGGGCGTAGAGCATGGCGATGGTGCCGTCGGGCTGGACCACCAGGTCGAGGT
>NZ_JBLRWX010000054.1:0-23848 GCF_047921035.1 Natronococcus sp. | reverse complement strand
GTGCTGGCCGCCGCCGCGCTCGACGAAGCTCCTTGCACCAGCGGCGCTGCCGCCCCCAGCTCGGCTGCGGTCCCCAGCGAGGCTGCCGCCGCCGGCGGCGCGACGCCGACGGCGCCGGCCGCACCGGTCTTGAACGGGTTCATGCTCGCGCCGTCGAACAGCGCCAGGGGCGCCCCGCTGTCGGCGTCGAACAGCGGCAACACGAACCAGGCGTCCTCGGCGCCGAACCCGGCGCTGTACGTGTAGCCTCCCATGACGCCGCTGTCGGGGAGGATGGCGGTGTAGCCGGTGAGCATCCCCGTTGGCTCGTCGCGAACGAGCTTCGATCTGGGCTGGGCCGGGGCGCCCTCGCCGCGCTGGCGGTACCCCTCGCGGACGGCGTCGACGTACTCGGCGGGAGTCGCGAGCCCGTCGACGTCCTCGCTCGTCAGAAACAGGGTGTCGGTCACACCGGGGAAAACAGCGGGAGGGAAGAAAGGGATACCGGCTCGAGGTCGCGTTCAGTCCGCGTTGATCGGCTGGGGCGTCGACTGGACGTCCTCGGTCGAATCGACCGGGGTATTGACGAACATTGCGTGACCCATGAGCGCCATCGCGGCGAACGCGCCGACCGGAATCGCCGTCGTCACTGACAGGCCGACGAACGCCAGTGCGGCGGTGATACCGAGCAGTGCGACTGGGATGAGGCCGAGAACAATGTCGTAGTATCCAGTCATAATGTATTCTATACTATGCGGAATACTGGTATAAGTGTTTCCCATAATTAGCTGATAGTGGACCTATTTCTAACTCGTATTGCAGAGGACAGATTTCCATAACTTATGTATCAATTATGCTGCTGTAGAAAGCTATGAAATTATTAGCTCGACAGGCAACAATTCCCCACAGCGGTCCGAATATTCACCGGCTGAAGACGAAATAATCGCCAGATGGGACCGACCTGCACTCGTCGCTCGCCGGACGCGAGAAAGGAAACGATCGATAATTATGTTCTCTCCCGAGCGTATCAGGAAGAAAACATCGTGTTCGGTTTCTGAGAGACCCGGCGGAACATCACCGTTCGAAGTCGTTGTTCGATCCTGTGTGCCGTTCTACCGAGGAGACTCGTCGAGCGGACTCGCTTCGTTTCGGTCAGCGCCGGGAGCGGGCGTAGACCGCGTAGACTCCGCGCCAGCCGACGAGCGCGAGCAGTCCGAACCCGGTCATCACGAGCGGGAACGGCCAGGCCGCGCCGCCGTCGAACAGCGCCGACGCCCGCAGAATCAGGCCGACGTTCGCCGCTGCGACCCAGGCCACCGTCGTTACGCGGACGGTGCGGGCGAGCGACGCGGCGACGCCCGGCGCGTACAGCCCCGCCAGCGGCGCCATCGCGAGCCAGCCGACGGCGAAGGGGACGACCGTCTCGAGGGCGACCAGCGGCTCCGAGAGCGGGTCGACGCCGTGGCTCAACTGGCCGACGAGGATGATTCCGGCGACCAGGGCGAGGTCGACCGCGCCGAGCGCGAGCGACCCGCGCTCGAGCGCTTCCGTCCCGCGAGCGTCCGACGAACGGGCTGGAGCGTCCATACCTCGTTCTCGCGGCGCCGTCCATATCGGTGTCCCGGTTTCTCGGCGGGGTTCGAGCGCTACTCGGCTTCGGAGGGCTGGGTGACCGTCCCGAGGACGCGCTGGGAGAACTCCACCTCGGAGAGTTCGTCGTCGAGTCCCGCGAACCACGCCCCTTCGACGTGCCAGCGCCCCCGCAACTCGCCGTCGGTCGACCGCGAGGTGACCTCGAGCCGACCGGGCGTCCACTCCCGTTCCTCGGCGATCGCGAGCAGCATCCGAACGACCGAACTCACCTCGTCGGTCGTCACGAACGGCGCCTCGGCGACGGTCTCGTACTCGAGGTCGATCGCCGCGCCGTCGGCGGGCGCTTCGCCACCGCCGCCGTCGGGCCAGGAGACGTCGGTGACGTAGATTCCGTTGCTCATCAGCCGATTCTCGAGTGCGACGGCGACGGCGTGGTCCGGTGACATACCACCGAGTTGGGCCGGTGTCCGTAAAAACGATTACCTGCTACAGCGGTTCGACGAGGTCCTCGAGCGCCGCGGCTGGATCGTCGGCCTTCGCGACGCCGCTTGCCAGCAGGACCCCCTCGGCGCCGAGGTCGCCCGCGGCGACGACGTCGTCACCGGTGCTGATACCCGCGCCACAGAGCACGGAGACGTCCGAGTCAACGTTCGCTGCGGCGTCGACGGCGTCCTCGACGACGTCGGGGTCGGCCTGGCTGACGGGAGTGCCGGTGCCGATGAGCTCCGGGGGTTCGACGGCGACGGCATCGGGGCCGAGCGCCGCCGCGGCGCCGATCTGGGCCGGGTTGTTCGCACAGACGACGGTCTCGAGGTCGGCACGTTCGGCCGCACGAACCGAGCCGTCGATATCGGCGAGTTTCAGGCGTTGCTCCGAGTGGTTGATCAGCGTGCCGTCGGCGCCCGCGTCGGCGACCGATTCGGCGAGCGTGTGGCCGGTGTTGCTACCGTGGTCGATCGGATCGACGTGCTGGGCCCAGGTCTCGACCCCCGTCTCGGCGACGCGCTCGAGGTGGGCGGCCTGGGGTGCGACGGCCAGTCGGGCCTCGGTCCGGTCGTCGACGTCGCGGACGGCTTCCGCGACCTCGATCGGATCGCACGGGTAGGTCTTGAGGTTGACGAGAACGAACATACGAGAGACGCCCGTCGCTGGAGAGAAATAGCTTGCGAGTCGGTCGGCGTTAGTCCTTCCGTTTGACGACGTCGCCGAGGGTGTAGCTCCCCGACGCCGAGCCGCCGGACCACTCCGAGTCCTCCGCGGAACCGCCCTCCGCGCTCAGGTCGATCCCGAGGAAGCTCTCGAGTTTCGACTGCACGCTGTCGCTGGGGAGGGTGTCGCCGCGTTCGATCTTCCGGACGAGACTCGCCTTCTCGTTGAGCTCGTTCGCCAGCTCGGACTGGCTCAGCCCCTTCGATTCGCGAGCGGTGCGGACGCGGTCGTCGTAGTCGGTCGCCAGCTCGTCCATGTCGTCGAACATGTCCTGGCGGCGCGACCCGCCGGAACTCGAGGCCGTCGACCCGCCGCTCGTGGCCCCGCCGGAGCTCGAACTCGAGGAACTCGAGCCGGTCGAGTACTTCGTCGAGGAGCTCGAGCTACTGGGCTGTTTCACCTCCGTCCCGAACTCCGTACAGTTCGAACACACGTCCAGCTTCGCACCCTCGACCTTGATCGTCTTCGGAGACGACGTCTCGGTGCCACACATCTCGCATTGAACCATGACCGAACCTATATCGCGGGACGTCATAAACCATGCGGCGCGGTCCCAGGCCGCCGGAGACGGGGCAGACGGGGGAGCTAGTCGAGGGCGATCCAGGCGTAATAAAAGCGCTGGAGCGCAGTGATGTGGCCGACGACCGCGAGGAAGACCAGCAGCCAGCCGATCAGCGTCAGCCCGCCGTAGGCGCCCGAGAAGGGGTAGGCGAGGAAGCCGACGAGCCCGATGAGCACCAGCCGGTCCGCGCGACCGATGAGCCCGCCGTAAACCCGATCGAGGCCGACCGCCTGGGCCTGCGTGCCCAGGTACGAGGTCATCACCACCCCCGTCACCGCCAGAAAGCCCAGGAAGTAGCTCTCGATACCGGCCGCCAGCCCGCCGATGATGACGATGTCGGCGTAGCGGTCGATGACGTGATCGAGCAGGTCCCCGCCCGCCGAAGCGGTGTTCTGCTCGCGGGCGAGCGCGCCGTCGATGACGTCGAGCCAGCCGTTCAGAAAGACCAGTATCGCGGCCGCGACGAACCAGATCGGCGCCACCCGACCGCCCAGAAGGAAGGCGAGCGCCGCCAGCACGGCCATCCCGAACGCCAGCAGGCTGACGCCGTTGGGAGTCATTCCCAGCCGGTCGAACCCCTCGACGAACGGGTCCAGGAGTCCCGAGACGTAGGGGCGAAGCTGATCCAGTGTCATTCGAGGTACCCCACGAAGTCGACCTCGCCGGCGCTTGGCTCCCGGTCGCCCGCGACGACGGCCTCGAGGTCGGCCGCGACCGCCTCGGGATCGCGGTCGGTGGTGTCGATCTCGTAGACCGACTCGAGGCCGTGTTCCTCGACCGCCTCCGCGAGGACGACGTCCAACGCCTCGCTCTCGGCGTTCTCGATCGCCTTGGCCTCGCTCTCGCCGCGCTCGAGTAATCGTCTCTTCAGCGCCGACGGTTCACAACGCAGAACGACGACCCGGTCCGCCTCGAAATGGTGTGCCAGGTGGGTCTCGATCACCGCTCGCTCGTAGTCGGCGAGTCGGTCGGCCAGCGCGTCGAGGTCGGCGATCTTGCTCTCGCGGTCGGGGTCGATCGCCGTGTAGAGTTCCTCCTCCTCGAGGACCTCGTTGAGGTGGATCACCTCGAGGGCGTCACCCTTGATCGGCGACTCGCCGTCCGCGAGTCGGTCCTCGAGCAGCTCCGTCGCGGTGGTCTTTCCCGTCCCCGGGGTGCCGGTGACGGCGATCCTCACGCGTCGGTCACCTCCCCGCGCTCCCGGTCGAGGGCCAGTTCCTCGAGGACGGCGTTTACCGTCTCGACGGCGCGTTCGGTCTCCGTCTCGGTGCCGCAGGTGATCCGGATACAGCCCGGCAGGCCGAAGCTCGAGCAGTCCCTAACGATGACGCCCCGTTCCTGGAGCTCCTCGGCGACGGCCGCTGCGTCGCCGACCGCCGCGAGCGCGAAGTTGCCCTCGCTGGGCCAGACCCGCGCGTCGAGGTGCTCGCGCATGTACTCGCGGGAATCGCGGGCCGTCGCGACGGTTCGCTCGACGTGTTCGTCGTCGTCGATCGCGGCCAGCCCCGCGCGGCAGGCGATCTCGCTGGCGGCGAACGGGGTGTTCACCCGGGCGTAGGCGTCGGCCCACTCGTCGGGAACGATCGCGTACCCCAGGCGGACGCCCGCGAGGCCGTAGGCCTTCGAGAACGTCCGCAGGACGGCGATATCGTCGCGGGCCTCGAAGCCGTCTCGTCCCTCGAGCAGGGAAACGGCGCCGTCGACGTCGGCGAACTCGCCGTAGGCCTCGTCGACCACGACGAGGGTGTCGTCGTCGGTTTCCGCAGCGATCTCCTCGACGTCGGCGAGGTCGATCGTCGACCCCGAGGGATTGTGCGGACTCGTGAGGTAGACGATCCGCTCGCCGTCGTAGGCCGAGAGGACGGCCTCGGACGTCTGGGCGAAGTCGGCCTCGCGCTCGAGGGCGTACTCCCGAACCCCGCCGTGGTGAAAGCGCGCGCTCATCCCGTAGTAGGCGAATCCCGGCGAGGGGACGAGGACGTCGTCGCCCGGCTCGAGGACCGCCCGGGAGAGGTAGTCGATCGCGCCGTCGCCGCCGTTGGCGAGCCACACCTGCGAAGGCGCGACGGCCCAGCGGTCGGCGACGGCGTCGGTGAGGTCGGTGTGGGCGGATTTGGGGTAGGAACTCACGCTCCCGGCCGCGTCCCGGATGGCGTCTGCGGCCGCAGGAGACGGGCCGTGAGGGTTCTCATTCGAGGCGAGCTTGATGAACTCCGAGGGGTCGCGCCCGAGTTCGCGGGCGACCTCCTCGATGCCTCGACCCGCCTCGTAGGCGACGTGGTCGGACAGGTCGCGCGGTTGCATACGCGAACCCTGTTTCCGGCGGCTCTTAAGGGTGCTTACCTGTTCTCGTCTCTCCCCTCGGGATCCGATCGGTAACGCCGGAACCGCTGCCTCCGAACGGGCCTGCTGGACCGACCCGAGGCGGGTCTCATCGGTCCGGGTTCGGACCTCCGATCGCGAAATCGCCACCGAAACCGCCGACTCCGCGATAACGCTCTCGACGACGGTGACCATCGCCGAGGACGGATCGTCCGTCTCGAGCGCCACGTCCGAACGCGCCGTACGAGCGAAACGACCGCGAGGAGCGACCCACGCCGGTCTCCGGTTCGGAGTCGTCGGTGGAAATCGGACGGAACCGGCAAGCTCGCCCGGAAAGTGGTACTCTCTCACATATTCCTGAACGAAGAGTTATTCGGCCGGGAGCCCTGGTTCGAGTATGAACACGCTGGTGGCGACGTTCCTGCAGCTCGAGGATCCGGGGATCGATCCGATGCTGTTTATCGGCGCCCTCGTCCTCGCGGTCGCCGCGATCACGGTCTGGCAGATGGTCGAGATCGTCGACGCCTACAATCGAGGTGCACTGACGGTCTTCGGGGAGTACCGCAAGCTGCTCCAGCCGGGGCTCAACATCGTGCCGCCGTTCGTCTCGCGGGTCTACACCTTCGACATGCGGACCCAGACGATCGACGTGCCGACCCAGGAAGCGATCACGCGGGATAACTCGCCCGTCACGGCCGACGCCGTCGTCTACATCCGCGTGATGGACGCAAAGCGGGCGTTCCTCGAGGTCGACGACTACAAGAACGCCGTCTCGAACCTCGCCCAGACGACCCTCCGTGCGGTCCTGGGCGACATGGAGCTCGACGACACGCTCAGCCGCCGGGAGATGATCAACGAGCGGATCCGCCAGGAGCTCGACGAACCCACCGACGAGTGGGGCATCCGCGTCGAGAGCGTCGAGGTCCGAGAGGTCACTCCCTCGCCGGACGTCAAGGGCGCGATGGAACAGCAGACTTCCGCCGAACGGAAACGCCGCGCGATGATCCTCGAGGCACAGGGTGAACGCCGCAGCGCCGTCGAGAAGGCCGAAGGTGAGAAGCAGTCGAACATCATCCGCGCCCAGGGTGAGAAGCAGAGTCAGATCCTCGAGGCGCAGGGTGACTCGATTTCGACGGTCCTGCGGGCGAAATCCGCTGAATCGATGGGCGAACGCGCGGTCATCGACAAGGGAATGGAGACGCTCGAACAGATCGGCCGGAGCGAGTCGACGACGTTCGTTATGCCCCAGGAGCTCACGTCGATGGTCGGGCGCTACGGCAAGCATCTCTCGGGGAGCAACGTCCAGCAACAGGACGGCCAGCTCGACAGTCTCGACTTCGACGACGAAACTCGTGAGCTGATCGGCCTCGACGACATCAGCGAGATTCTCGGCGAGATCGACGAGGAACTCGAGATGGACGTCGAGGCGATGGAACAGGAGGCCCAGGCGATCCAGGAGGGCGAGGACATGGGTCAGAGCCCGGACAGCATCGACGTGCCACGGGACGAAGCGGAGACGCCGGGCGAGGAGCCGGAAGCCGACAACCGCTAGGTGTCGGTCGCGCCCGCGCTTCAAATCGTTTTTCTACCGCGCTTGCGGACGGTACGGCATGCACGACGACCCACGGTCCGCTCGCGAGGAGCGGACGATCTCGCGGTGGACGCGCTCGCAGGCGGCCGCGATCCGGCGCAGCGAGGCGACGCTCGCGCCGGTCGTCTACCCGCCCACGGAGGACATCGATCCGGACGTACACGTCTGGGACACCTGGCTCCTTCGCAACCGCGACGGGACGGTCGCCGAGATCGACGGCTACCGCGTGATCTTCTCGCTGACGGCGCCGGCCGACCTCTTGCCGGGCAAACGCCACGACGTGGCGACGATCCGGTACTTCTACTCGCGGGACGGCCGCGAGTGGACCTGCGGCGGCCCCGTCTTCGACGGCGACGCTCCGTTCGGTTCGCGCCAGTGGGCCGGCTCGGCCCTCTACGACGAGACGGACGGCGACGGGAAGCTGTACGTCTACTACACCGCCTCCGGAACCCGCGGCGAGACCGACCTCACCTACACCCAGCGGCTGGCCGTCGGTTCGGGCGGGACGGTCGAGACCGACGGCGACGGCCTCGAGATCTCGGGCCCGTTCGACCACGAGATCTTACTCGAGCCCGACGGCACCGAGTACGAGCGCGAGGAGCAGTCCCGGGGGATGATCTACACCTTCCGGGACCCCTGGTTCTTCGAGGACCCCGCGACGGGCGAGACCTGCCTGCTGTTCGAGGCCAACACCCCGGTTCCCGACCCCGAACTCGAGAGCGACCGGTACGACGCCGACCCCGAACACCTCGATTTCAACGGCAGCGTCGGGCTGGCGGTCTCGCCGTCGGGCGATCCGACCGAGTGGGAACTCGAGTCGCCGATCCTCGAGGGTGTCGGCACGAACCAGGAGCTCGAGCGACCGCACGTCGTCGTCCAGAACGGGAAGTACTACCTCTTCCTCTCGAGTCACGAGCACACCTTCGCCGAGGGGCTCGAGGGGTACGACGCGCTGTACGGTTTCGTCGCGGACTCGCTGCGGGGCGAGTACGTCCCGCTGAACGAGTCGGGGCTCGTGCTCACCAATCCGGAGAGCGCGCCGTTCCAGACCTACTCCTGGCTGGCCTACCCCCACCGCGAGGAGATCCTCGTCAGCAGCTTCTTCAACTACTACGACCTGCGCGGGCTCTCGCTGGACGACGTCGCGAATTTGCCCGACGACGAACAGCAGCGTCGGTTCGGGGGCACGCTCGCCCCGACGGTTCGGCTGGGCGTCGACGGCACCGAGACGCGGGTGCTCGGCGTGCTGGATCACGGCCACCTGCCGCTGCCCCGCGAGGAACTCCCCTCGCTGCTCGCCTCGTACCGCGGCGGGGGCGACGGGAGCGAGTACTAGTTCTCCGGACCGACCGGGCGTTCCGACTCCAGTTCCGATTCGGCTCCGACATCCGGCCAGGCGGAGCCGAGCGTCCACACCTCGAGGTCCTCGAAGACGGCCCGGCCGTCGGCGGCGTACAGCGAAATGCCGTCGCTGTCGGATCGGGTCGGGAAGATCCGCGTCGTCAGACAGTGGCGTTCGTTCGCGAAGACCTCGAGGACCGAGCCGTCGACGAACAGCCGCAGCGACAGGCTCTCGTCGACCGGCGTGACGGGCATCGAGATCGGCTCGCTCGAGGCCCGGTGGTCGGTCGTCGACGCCGACCGGTCGACGACCAGGTCGCTCTGGCGGGTGTACCGCAGCAGCGTCTCCTCCTCGCCGTCGGGCGACCCGCGCACGACGAGCCCGCACTCGTCGGCGTCGTCGAGGCGGATCTCGGCCCGGAGTTCGAACGATCGGCCGTTGATCGGCAGTTCGCGGCGTTCGTCGGTGAGCGCCGGGGAGCCGTCGTAGCCGCGCTCCTCCCGGAGCGCGGTCAGCTCGGCTGCGGGGCGCTGTCGGAGCCGACCCGCCTCGTCGAGGTCGATCTCGCGGGGCAGCGAGAGGGTGCCCGACCAGCCCGCGTCCCACTGGAACTCGGGGCTGCGATCGGGTTTGATCCAGCCCCAGGTGAGCCACCGGTCGTTGTCGTCGTCGCGCAGCGACTGGGGCGCGTAGAACGCGCCGTGGTCGAGCAGTCCCGTCCGCTCGACCTCGAGCGAGCCCTCAGCGTAGTCGCCCAGGTAGTACCGGACCTCCTCGTAGTTCGAGACGTGCAGCAGCCGCTTCTCGCCGAGGTCGAGCAGTTCGGGGCACTCCCAGATCATGCCGTCCGTCTCGGCCTCACCCGAGAGGATCGGCCCCTCGTAGGTCCAGTCGGTGAAGTCGTCGTCCTCGCTGGTGTACAGCAGCGCCGTCCCGCCCCCGTCCTCGATCCCGGAACCGATGAGGTGGTGCCAGACGCCGTCCTCGAGCCAGACGTTGTGGTCGCGAAACTCCGCGCGCCAGTGCTCGCTCGAGCGAAGCGGCGGCTCGACGGGGACCGACTTGATGACCGGGTTCTCCGGAGATTTCTCCCAGCCGGTCAGCTCGTCGTCGGTCGCGGTCGCCAGACAGGGGAGCTGGACGTCGTCCCGGCCCCCAGTGTAGAGGATCTGCGGGGTGCCGTCGACGTCGACCGCACAGCCCGACCAGCAGCCGTCCCGGTCGGGACCGTCCGGCGAGGGCGAAAGCGCTACGGGGCGGTCCTCCCAGGTCACCAGATCCTCGCTCACGGCGTGCCCCCAGTGGATCGTCCCGTGGTGGGGTCCACCCGGGTTGTACTGGTAGAACGCGTGGTACGTCCCGTTCCACTTGATCATCCCGTTAGGATCGTTGAGCCAGTTGCCCGGCGGCGAGACGTGGTACCGGGGCCGGTGGTGGTCGTCGGCCAGCCGTTCACGGTCGGCCGACAGCGCGGGGGTCCCCTTGGGGTCGTGCTCGAGGAGCCGATCCGTTCCGCCCAGCACCGCGAGGAGGTTCCGAAGCAGGCGGTCCCGATTGCGCGCGCCCTCCTCGGGCACGGGACCGTCGAACCGGATCCCCGTTCCGAGCCCGGCGACGTCGCCGTCGCCGATCCGCCAGCCAAGCAGCGCGGTCTCGTGGGGCCGTTCCCCGTCCGCCCGAAGCGTGCTCGCGAGGACGGCGCCCCGTTCGGGCAGGATGCGCTCGTAGCGCGCGAACGGCCGTTCGCCCTCCGGCGAGGCGGTCGGCACCCGCAGCCCCTCGAGTCCCTCGAAGACCGGTCGATCGGCGCGAAGCGACTGTACGAGCAATCCGGTCGTCCCCTCCTCCGTTCCCGCGGCGTCGGGACCGACCGAATCGATCCCGAGCGCGGGGACGGCCTCGAGCGCCCGCAGGGAAAGGAGCAGCCCGCCGCCGTCGGTCAGAAACCGCTCGATCGCGGCGCTCGCGTCCCCGGCGACGGCGTCGTCGGCCGGCTCGGCGCGGTGCCACCAGAGGACGTCGTACGCCGCGAGCCGGGCGCCGCCTTCGACGACGGCCGCGAGTGAGATCGTCTCGACGTCGATCCCGGCCGCCTCGCACCACTCGAGGGCGCTACGTTGTTCCGGCGAGGGCTCGCCGGCGACCAGGAATCCGACGGTCTCCGCTGGTTCGCTCATCTACTCCCAACGCGGCGTCGGACCGTAATAGGCGTGCCGACGTGGGGTCGGTTCGGGTCGGGATCTCTCGAGCGGGCGATTCCGGCGAAAGCCGCCGATCCCTCGGCCAGCGGTTCGGTTTCCTCCCCGAGCGATCAGGGGGATACTATTTCCTCGTGGCACCCCTAGAGCGGGTACGATGTCTACCAGTACCAGTAACGGCGGTTTCGGCGGCTCGTCGGCGAACAAGCTCAGCATCGCCTCGACGGTGATCGACGCGGGACTCGCGTTCGCCCGCGGGCGACCCAAGAGCGCGCTGCTGTTGCTCGCCGCGGCCGCGCTCTCGACGCGAATCCCCGGGCTCGGGACGGCGACCTCGATCCTGCTACGCGTGATCCACCGACTCCGGTAACTCGAGGGCGAACACGGACGCGAGGCCCGCCGACGGCAAAGCGATTTATTCCGCGCCGTGGGCGGGTACGGTATGCGACGGCGAACGCTGCTCGGCGGGTTCGCGACCGGGTTCGGCGTGTTCGTCGCCCGCGAGGACGACGAAACGGCGTCGCTCGAGCGCCGCGACCAGCGCTGTGCGAGCGACGAGGACGACGCGGCGACGGTCCGGGTCGACGACGGAACGCTCGTCGTCGAGGGACTGATTCGGACGCCGACGCCCTGTCACGGCCTCGTCCTCGAGTCGGTTTCCCGTGAGCGCGACGCACTCGAGGTGACGGTCGGCATCGACGAACCGGACGGCTTTTGTGTCGGGTGTCTCGGCGTCGTCGAGTACGTCCTCGAGGTCGATCTCGACGGTCGAGCGCCCGACTGCGTCGCGGTCTTCCACGAGCGACGCGACGAGACGGTTCGGGTCGCTCGAGACCGACTCGACGGACGAACTGGGTGGGAGTGACGGACGGCGTCGCAGAACCCGTTGATATCCACCCAGGACTGAAGTCATGGGATTCCTCTCGTGGACGATGAACACGAGGCAGCAGTTACGGCCTCGAGCACGCCCTGCCCGGCGAGGGGCTGGCCTCGAAGGGGGAGCCGTTCCTCGCCCCGACCGACAGTCGGAGCTGACTTCGAGGGGGAAAGTATTTATTTCCGAGCATCAGTAAATGAAATGGCCGGCGGAATACCGCCTCTGACACATCGCTCGTGAGTTTCCCCGGCCACTCCCCTCCCCCCATCGCTGCTCTTTCGTGAGGTTTCGAACGCCACGGTCCGAGCGACTGGACCGTCGGTTCGTCGGGGAGAACCGTCGGCTCGCGGAACGGACGCTCGAGTCGCGATCCGCGATCGAAGCGACCCCAACGACTGAGACCGTTCGTACACCGGTTAGCCGTTCGACAGGGTTTCTTATTATATCTAACTAATAAAAAGATTATTATAACACTCCTAAGTAGAATAACGTGGTCGGTGGGGGAGCTATTCGAACTGCCCTAACGGTCAGAGGTCATGCCCTCACTTCGATCCCACCGACCTCGCACCACGAACCAGAGACGAACCACACGGAGCGAGTTGAAGCGGGACTTCACCTCGCGCGCGTTCTTGCAACCCGTCGAAATCGAACCGACTCGAGAGCGACCGCTCCTCGAGTCCGTACCGAGCGCGGCCGTCGGCTACTGATCGCGATCGAACGCCGTCGCGATACGGGCCGTCTCCGCCTCGGAACCCGTTGTTACACCTGTAGTAACGGCGCGAGTACTATGATCGTATTCACGGGCTGCTTATACCGTCCGATACTGATAGGAGACGTATGGCGTCCAAAACAAGGGCTGCTGGGACGTGTACGGACTGCGGGAACGTGTTCGCAGTCCGACAGTCTGACGGCGGAGCGGTCGAGCCGATCGGCGTTCGCCAGTGCTCCTGCGGGGGCACGTCGTTCGAAGTGCTGGAGGGCGGACCGGCCGATCCGTACGCGACGACCGACTGATCCCGGACCGGACCGCCCGTCGACGACGAAACCACGAACCCGTCGCCGACGATCCGTCCTTTCTTCGCGTTCGACGCGCTCGCGTTCGGCTCCCGCTCGGACGGGGCTCGTTCGCTCGAGCGCGGCCCGCCCGTTCGTGTCGGCGCGGATACCGGTTCCGACCCTGTACAAAGAGCTATCGTTCCACACGGCGTACCGGAGCCGATGCGATCCGAGTGTCGGACCTGTAGCTGGAGCGGGGACGCGAACGAACTCAACTGGATGATTCGCGACGGCGATCCGAGAGTCGGCGGCGAGCGCGTCTGTCCGGAGTGTCGCGGCGCCGACGTCTCCCTCGCGAGGTGAGTATCTCCCGGGAACGTCCGCTCGGGTGGGAAATCGGTTCAGAAAGCGGTTCGATTCCGATATCGTATTATATCAATAGCTCAATCGAGGAAACATGTATGATTTAACCGGCTTTCAACGGGACCTGTTGTACGTCATCGAGGGACAGGACGAGCCACACGGGCTGGCGATCCAGGAGGAACTCGAGGAGTACTACGAGAAGGACATCCACCACGGGCGGCTGTACCCGAACCTCGACACGCTCGTCGACAAGGGGCTCGTCGAGAAAGGGCAGGTCGACCGACGGACGAACTTCTACACCGTCACGCGGCGGGGCAAGCGCGAACTCGAGGCGCGCCGGGAGTGGGAACAGCAGTACGTCGAGGAGCTGCTCGGCGAGTCGTAACCGGCTTCTTCTCGCACCTTCTCGCACCCTCCGGCAGCCGACGGGAGTCCTCCGGAACCGGGAGCGTAACCGCCGTCGAAGACGGCCGAGACGGACACGGGGAAGGGGTTCGTTCCCACTCGAGCGAGTCACGTTCTCTCTGTTCGGAGCCCGTAACCGAACGCACGGGGACTGTAACTAAGGGGGAAACGGGCGGACGAACGTACCATGACGCGATCCGGGCCGAAGACGATCGGAATTCTGGCCGACCCCTACCTCAACGAGTGGCAGGTTCGCGCCCTCGAGCAGCTACGAGCCGACCACGACGTGACGGTGTCGCTGGTCGTCACCAACGAGGAGAAAGCCGACGGCGATCCCGAGGCGTGGAACACGCGGAGTCGGATCGGGCTCGCGGACGTCCGGGAGTTCGTCGACCTGCTCGGGCGCCAGCGCGCGTGGGCGCTCGTACTCGCGGAGCGAAATCTCGCGAAGCTGATCGGCGAGGAGCGACCGCTCTGGCGGCGTCGATCGGTCGAGCACGTCGACGTCCTCGCCGACGCCGACCACGTCCGGTGTAAGCCCGAGACGGACGGCGCCTGGTACGAGTTTCCCGACGACGTCGTCGACCGCGTCGCCGAGGAGTGTGACGCGCTGGTGCTCTTCGGTTTCGGGCTCGTTCGCGGACCGATCCTCGAAGCGCCCGAGTTCGGCGTCGTGAGTTTTCACCCCGCCGACATCCGATCGTACCGCGGCATGGGGCCGCCGGCGGTGTTTCACGACGGGCAGGACCGGTGTGGCGCCACGCTGCAGCGGTTAAACGAGTCGATCGACGGCGGCGAGATCGTCGCCTACGACGACGTCCCCATCGACGACTGCCCCACGCTGTGGGACGTCTTCGACCGTGTCGTGAACCGACAGATCTCGCTGTTGAGCGAGGGCGTCGCCAACCTTCGGGATCCGACGTTCGAGCCGACGACCGTTCCCGAGGCGGAGCTGGGCGAGGTCTACTACCGGAAACTGCGCCACAGCCTCTCGTTTTCGGGACGCATCCTGCTGAAGAACCTCGCCGGGCGCGCCGAGCGACGGCTTCGGCGGGGGAGCGGGGTCGCCGAGCCGACGGCCGGTTCGTCCCCGCCCGCCTCGAGTTCCGGTCGACCGCGCTCCGGGGATTAGCCCCGACTCCGCGGGCTCGACGGCGGCGAACCCTGCAAGGATGCGGCTCAAGCGTGTGGCCCGTCCGAGTACGGACGACAATGGATCCCCTCGAGTGCTCGCGCCAGCTCGCGGATCGGGCCGTCCGAACTCCCCGAAAGTTCGGACAGGCACCGTACCGGGCGCTCCAGCTCACCGCGGCCGAACCGGGCGAGACCCCCTACGACGTGGTCTACGAGGAGCCGCCGGTTCGGCTCCGGCGGTACGACCCGGAGCGGGCGACCGACGCGACGCCGGTAGTGATCGCCTACGCGTTCATCAACGATCCGTCAATCCTCGATTTCGCGCCGGAACGAAGCGTCGTCGGACGGTTCCTCGAGCGCGGGATCCCGGTCTACGTCGTCGACTGGGGAGATCCGTCGCCGATCGACCGCTCGCTCGGGCTCGCGGACTACGTGACGCGATTCCTCGCGAACTGCGTCGACGCCGCCCGCGAGCGGGAGGGGACCGAGTCGGTACATCTGCTGGGTTACTCGACGTCCGTCCCGCTCGTCGTCGCCTACGCCGCCCTGTTTCCGGATCGCATCCGGACGCTCGTTCTCCAGGGCCCCCGGGTTGACTTCCGCGCCGGAGACGATTTGGAGCTGTTTCGGACGCTCGCCGCCGGGCACGATCACGAGCAGGTCGCGAGCGTGTTCGACGCCGTTCCGACGCCGCTGCTCGAGGTCGGGCTCGCGTCGCGCAAACCGGTCGAGTACACCGTCACCGCGCCGCTTCGGCTCTGGGATCGACTGGACGATCCCGAGTTCGTGGCAGGACAGGGGCGGAAACTCGAGTGGGCTCTGGGCGGCCCCGACGTTCCGGCGCGGCTCTACCGCGAGTTCGTCGGGGACCTGCTCCTCGAAAATCGGTTGATCGAGAACGAGCTCGAACTCGGCGGCCGGCGGGTCGACCTCTCGGCGATCGACGCCCCGGCTCTGCTCGTCCTCGGTGAGGACGATAAATTCGTCCCCAGGGAGGCGAGCGTCCCGATCCTCGAGGAGATCGGAAGCGACGAGGCCGAGATCGTCGAGCTGCCGACCGGTCACGTCGGACTTTCCGTCTCGGCGGTCGCCCACGAACGGGGGTGGCCACGGATCGCCGACTGGCTCGCGAAGCGGGGGTGAGAGAGCCGCCGAGACCCCTTACGACGGCGTCAGTCGATCCCACAGCGACTTCATCTCGGAGGCGGCCGCCAGCGTGTCGAGTTCGCCGTGGGCCGACTGCTCCTCGGCGTAGTTCGCCTCGAGAGGCTCCCGGACCGTCTCGCCGAGCCCGAGTTCGGTCGCGAGCATCGACAGCCCCTCGTAGGTCGTCATCTCGACCCGTTCGGTCATCAGCCCCGCGTTGAGGTAGACGGTATCGAGCAGGTCCTCGTCGTCGATCTGGGCCTCGAAGCCGCGCCGCTGGGCGTCGATCGCGTCGAGAATCGGCGCCTCCCGGGTCTCCGCCGGAACATCGAGGGCCTCGAAGACGGCCTCGAGTCGCTCGATCTGGGCTCGTGTCTCCTCGCGGTGGTCGGCGAAGCTCTGGCGCAGCCGCCCGTTGTTCGCGCTCGACGCCAGCTCGTCGAGGGTCTCGACGAGTTCCCGCTCGACGTAGTACTGCTGGCGGAGCTTGTAGACGAACAGTCCCTCGAGTGTGTCGATGCTCATGCTACGTAGAAGCGCCCGCCGCACGAATAGTCCCGCCCACGAACACGCAGGGCGGGTCGGGGTTACTCCGACTCGAACGTCGGGACGTCGCCCGGCGTGTCGAAGTCGTGGTAGTGTTCGCCCTTCTCGGCGCTGAGGATGTCGAGCGCCGCCGCACCGCCGTCGCCCGCGGCGATGACCGCCTGCCACTCCTCGGCCCGAACCATCGCGCCCGTCGCGTAGCAGTTCTCGACGCTCGTCTCCATGCTGAGGTTGACGTCGACGGTGTCCTCGTCGTCGAACTCGCAGCCGATCTCCTCGGCGATCGAGCGATCGGCGCCGGTCGCGAGCACGACGTAGGTCGCCTCGTACTCGCTGTCGGCGGTCTCGATCCGGAACCCGTCGTCGGTTTCCTCGACGGCGGTCACCTCCTCGGTCATATGGAGGTCAGCGCCCCGGTCCTGAACCTGGCCGCGAGCGACGGTCATGAACTCGCTGCCGCTGATGCTGCGAATCCCGGGGTAGTTGAACAGGTGGGCCTTGTGCATCCACGTCTCGTCGGTGTCGAAGACGGCCGTCTCGAGGCCATTTTTCGCGGTGAACAGCGCCGCGCTCAGTCCGGCCGTACCGCCGCCGACAATAGCTACGTCTGGCATGACCGCCTCTACCACGAGCCGTCAGTAAAGGTTGTGCAAGGCGGGAGGTCTTTCCGGCGCTCAGTAACGGACCGCGTCGACGTCGATTCGAGCGGGTTCGGGAACCGGTTCGTTCGAGACCGCGACCTCGCCGCGCTCCTTGTCCGCGCCGTCGGCGGACAGGACGATCGCCGCCTCCGCGAGCAGCGGCGCGAGCACGCCGGCGACGACGGTGCCGAGGGTCGATAGCGGCGCCCGGACGACGACCCGATCGTCCGCCTCGAGCCCGTGGTCATCGATTACGGTCCTGGCCGCCTCGAGGGCCTCACCGTGGGTCAGCGTCCGCTCGCCGTCCGTTACCAGCGCCGTCCCGGGGTCGATCGAAAGCGGCGGGAACGAGGGGTTCTCGCTCCAGAGGCCGGCGTCGAAGTGGTGGACCCCCGGTTCGTCGGGCCGGTCACCGTAGTAGACTCGCTGGGCTCCCGGCGGGAGCTCGTAGGCGCTCCCCTCGTCGGTCGGCGCGACGAGAGTCCGAAACCGTTCGTCGTCAGCGAGGTCGGTCGGCGGATCGAACCGCGTGGTTCCCTCGAGCAGCGTCGTGCCGAAAAAGGCGAGCAGGGCGAGGGGGCCCTCGCCGACGACGCCGACGGTGACGCCCTCGCGGACGCCCGAATGGCGCAGGAAGTTACCGGCCTTCCACGAGGAGGTACAGAGCCAGTGGCGGTCGTACTCGCGTCCGGTCGCGTCGACCAGCGCCGTCCGATCGCCGCGTCGCTCTCTCGCGAGCAGGTCGTCGGCTGTCGCGGCGTTCATACGGGTCACTGGGATCCGATCCCAAAAAAGCGCGCCGACTCGCGGGCGTCGGTCGTCAGTCGTCGGCCGCCTCCGCCGGCTGCTCGAGGTCGGTCCCCACCAGGTCGAGAAACGCCGCGAGCCACTCGGGGTGGTCGGGCCAGGCCTGGGCGGTCACGAGGTTGCCGTCCCGCGTGACGGCGTCCTCCCACTCTGCGCCGGCCTGGCGTATATCGGCCTCGAGCGCGGGGTAGGCCGTGCAGGTCCGGCCCTCGAGGACGTCCGCGGCCGCGAGGATCTGCAGGCCGTGACAGAGCGAGGCGACGGGTTTGTCCTCCTCGAAGAAGTGCCGGACCGTCTCGAGGACCGCGTCGTACGTCCGGAGGTACTCGGGTGCGCGACCGCCGGGAACGACGAGCGCGTCGTAGTCGCTCGGGTCGACCGCGTCGAACTCGTGGGTCAGCTCGAAGTTATGGCCCGGTTTCTCGGTGTAGGTCTGGTCGCCCTCGAAGTCGTGAATCGCCGTCGGACACTGCTCGCCGGCATCTTTCTCGGGGCAAACCGCGTGGACGTCGTGGCCTACGGCCTGTAACGCCTGGAACGGCACCATCACCTCGTAGTCCTCGACGAAGTCGCCGGCCAGCAGCAGAATCTGTTCGGACATGGAGCGTTCACGTACACCACGGTCCGGGAAAACTCGCACTGATAGCTTCCGAGACTATCCGCCGGACAGAACGGTCGTCCTCGAGCGCCCGCTCAGAACGCCCGCTTGATCTTCTCGAAGAACCCTTCGTTGACCTCGATTTCGTCGCCGCCCGCCTCGGCGAACGCCTCGAGGGCCTCGCGCTGTTCCTCGTTGAGCGAGTCCGGGGTGACGACCTGGACCTTCACGTAGAGGTCGCCCTGGCCGCGCCCACGCAGGCGGGGCATTCCCTTGCCCTGCAGGCGGAACGTCTCCCCGCTCTGGGTCCCCTCGGGGACGTCGAACTCGACGCTCCCGTCCAGGGTCGGCACCTGGACCGTGTCGCCGAACGTCGCCTGGGGGAACGAGATCGGGAGCCGGTGGCGCAGGTCGTCGCCCTCACGCTCGAACTCGTCGTGTTCGGCGACCGCGACGTCGATCAGCAGATCCCCGCGGGGACCGCCCTCGGGGCTGGGAGAGCCCTCCCGCTCCATCCGCAGGGTCTGGCCGCTCTGGATCCCCGCGGGCACCTCGACGGTCAGGGTCGCCTCGCCGCGGACGTACCCCTCGCCGCGGCACTCGCCGCAGGTCTCGGAGTACAGCGTTCCCTCACCCTCACAGCGCGGACAGGCGGTCGTCTGCTGGACGCGACCCAGCGGCGTCTGCTGGACCTGCGTTACTTGGCCCCGTCCCTGACACTCCGGACAGGTCTGGGCGTCGGCGCTCGGCGGGTGCCCCTCGCCGTCGCAGGCGTCGCAGGCCTCGGGTCGCTCGACCGTGAACTGCTTTTCGACGCCCTCGTAGGCCTCCTCGAGCGTGATCTCGAGTTCGGTTCGCAGGTCGCGACCCTTGCGAGGGCGCTGACGGCCGCGTCCGCCACCGCCGCCGAAGACCTGCTCGAAGATGTCGCCGAGACCGCCGCCGCCCATCCCGCCGCCCATGCCGCCGAACGGGTCGCCGCCCATGCCGCCGGCGCCGCCGCCGGCGTCGTACCCGTGCTTTTCGGCCTGCTCGTAGCGGTCGTGGCCCATCCGGTCGTAGGCCTCGCGTTTCTCCTCGTCGGTCAGCACCTGTTTTGCCTTCTGAATCTTCTTGAACTTCTCCTCGGCGTCGGGGTCGTCGCTGACGTCCGGGTGGTACTCCGTGGCCTTCTCCCGGTAGGCGCTTTTGATCTCGTCGGCGGACGCGTCGCGATTCACGCCGAGAACGTCGTAGAAATCCTCGCTCATTCGTTGTGGGCGGTACTCGGTTGAGACACTTGAAACGACCGTTCGCTTCCGAACCGCTCCGCATCGGCGAGTCGTGGGAGCACGTCACCGGAGGGACAAGAAGTTGTATTTACTTTTGATCGTAACAGGGCTGTCAATGACTACCGATCGCGAATCAGTCGACGTACTCGGACCGTTTCGACAGTTCTTCTCGCTGCAACGCGACGTCTTGGTGCTCTCGCTGGCGATGTTCGCCTTCAGCCTGGGGTTCCAGATGACCAACCGGTTTCTGCCCGACTACCTCGTGTATCTCGGCGCCGGCGGGTTCGTCGTCGGACTGTTCGCCACGCTCGGAAACGTCATCGGAGCGGTGTACCCGTACTACGGCGGCATCATCTCGGATCGAGTCGGGTCGAGATACGCGCTCACCGTCTTCGGCTTCCTCTCGACGTTCGGCTTTGTCATCTGGCTGGCCTCCGCCTACGTTCCCGCGATCGACCTCGGCGTCGTCGTCCTCGAGCCGTGGGTGTGGATCTTCGTCGGGCTCTTGCTGGCCCAGTGTTGGAAGTCGTTCGGAATCGGGGGCCACTATGCGATCGTCAAGCAAGCCACCGAACCTAGCCGATTGGCCCGGGGATTCGCCAGTACGGAAACGTTTCGACGGACGGCGTTTCTCATCGCACCGCTGATCGTCGCCGTTCTGGTTGCCGACGAACTCATGCCCGGATTTCTGTGGGTGCTCGCGATCGGGATCGTCTTTGCGATCCTCGGAACGGTTGCCCAGCACGTACTGTACGAGGCCGATGCGGATACGGTTGGCAAGCAGTTCGAGGGGGTCGGTCGGATCGTCGACGATCTTCGTGCGCTGCCCGATCCGCTCCGACCGTTGCTGGTGGCGGACACGTTCGTCCGGTTCGCCAACGGGATGGTGTACGCGTTCTTTATTCTCGTCATCACCCAGCTGATGGGGATCGGACTGACGCTGACGCTTCCCGTCCTCGGGACGCTCGCGCTCTCCCCCGCCGCCTTCTTCGGTGTCCTCCTGAGTATCGAAATGGGGGTTGCGCTGCTGACGATGGCCCCGGCCGCCAAAGTCGCCGAGCACGTCGGCCTCAAACCCGTCGTCGGGTTCGGCTTTTTGGTGTACGCTCTCTTCCCGATCCTGCTGATCTTCGCGCCGGAGAACGTCTGGATTCTGGCGGCGCTCTTTGCCTTCTCCGGGCTGCGATTTGCGGGATTGCCGGCCCACAAGGCTCTGGTCGTCGGTCCCGCCGAACGAGGTGCCGGCGGTCGCGTAACGGGTTCGTACTATCTCGTTCGTGGCGCGATCGTGATTCCCAGCGGCGCACTCGGCGGGTTCCTCTGGCAGTTCGTGAATCCGGAGACCGCCTTCGTGATCGCGTCGGCTATCGGCACGATCGGCGTCGTCTACTTCGGCCTCTTCGGAGAGGAGTTCGAGGCCTACCGGTAAGCGATCCGCTTTTTCGGGTGCTCGAGCCCCGGAACGGCAGCCGAACTCGAGGAACGATCCGGTCGTCGACGGACCCGAACGCGATGCTCGAGGCGGGTGGGCTGCGGCTATCCGACGCCCGCAAAAGGAGATCGCTCATCGGACGTTTCGGACGCTGCGAATCGGAGGGGCGCTGACGGGCGAAGACAATCGAAGATTCGCTGGCAGACGAAGAAAACGACTCCTCGCGTTACTCGTCGTCGTCCTCTTGGACGTCCTCGAAGTCGGCGTCGACGTACTCCTCGTCGTCGCCGGCCGCACCGCCAGCGGCGCCGCCCATGTCACCCATGTCGCCCATGCCGCCGGGCCCGGCACCTGCCGCACCGCCGGCGGCGCCGCCAGCCGCACCGCCGGCGCCCGCCGCGCCGGCCTGCTGCTGGTACATCTGCTTGCCGATCTCCTGCAGTTCGGTGCTCAGCTCCTGGGTCGCGTCCTCGAGGTCCTCGGCGTCGGCCTCGTCGTCGTCGACGGTTTCCTCGAGGTCCTCGATCGCCGCCTCGATGTCGGCGCGGACGTCGTCGTCGATCTGGTCGTCGTTCTCCTCTAAGAGCTTCTCGGCGCGCTGGATCGTCGCCTCGGCCTCGTTGCGGGCCTCGATGCGCTGGCGCTTCTGCTCGTCTTCCTCGGCGTGTTGCTCGGCCTCCTCCTGCATCTCCTCGATCTCGTCGTCGGAGAGGCCGACGCCGCCCTCGATGGTGATCTCCTCGCTCTCGCCGGAGCCCTGGTCCTCGGCGGAGACGTTGACGATGCCGTTCTCGTCGAGCGAGAAGGTGACCTCGATCTGGGGCGTTCCCGCGGGCGCCGGCGGGATCCCGGTGAGGTGGAACTCGCCGAGCAGTTCGTTCTCCTCGGCGATCTCGCGTTCGCCCTGGAAGACCCGGACCTGCACGGAGGTCTGGTTGTCCGCCGCGGTGGTGAACACCTTCGATTCCTCGGTCGGAATGGTCGTGTTCTTCTCGATCAGGCGCTCGAAGAGGCCGCCCTTGACCTCGATCCCCAGCGACAGCGGGGTGACGTCGAGCAGGACGATGTCGTCGACGTCGCCCGAGAGCACGCCGCCCTGGATCGCCGCGCCCAGCGCGACGGCCTCGTCGGGGTTGACGTTCTTCTGGGGCTCCTGGCCGGTGAGGTCCTCGACCTTCTCGCTGACCTGGGGCATCCGGGTCGAACCGCCGACGAGGAGCACCTCGTCGATGTCGCCCTTGTCGTAGCCGGCGTCCTCGAGGGCCTGCTCGGTCGGCTCGACGGTGCGCTCGATGAGGTCCTCCGTAAGCGACTCGAACTTCGCGCGGGTCAGGGAGTTCTCGAGGTGGACCGGGCCGTCGTCGGTCGCGGTAATAAAGGGCAGGTTGATGTCGGTCTCCTTGCGCGAGGAGAGTTCGATCTTGGCCTCCTCGGCGGCGTCTTTCAGCCGCTGGAGGGCCTGGCGGTCCTCGCGGAGGTCGATCCCGTGTTCGGCCTCGAACTCCTCGGCGAGGTAGTCGATGATCGCCTCGTCCCAGTCGTCGCCTCCGAGGTCGTTGTCCCCGTTGGTCGCGACGACCTCGTAGACGCCGCCGCCGAGATCGAGGATCGAGACGTCGAACGTACCGCCCCCGAGGTCGTAGACGAGGACGGTCTGGTCGGACTCGTCGTCGAGCCCGTAGGCCATCGACGCCGCGGTCGGCTCGTTGACGATGCGCTCGACCTCGAAGCCGGCGATCTCGCCGGCGTCCTTGGTCGCCTGGCGCTGCTTGTCGTTGAAATAGGCCGGGACGGTGATGACGGCCTTCGCGACGTCGTCGCCGAGGTACTCCTCGGCGTCGCGCTTGATCTTCTGGAGGATCATCGCCGAGATCTCCTCGGGCGTGTACTCCTCGTCGTCTACCTCGACGGTGTAGTCCTCCTCGCCCATGTGGCGCTTGATCGACTGGATCGTCCGGTCGGGGTTCTGGACGGCCTGGTTCTTGGCCGGTTTGCCGACGAGGCGCTCGTCGTCGTTGAACGCGACGACCGACGGCGTCGTCCGCTCACCTTCGGCGTTGGCGATGATCTCCGGATCGCCCCCCTCCATGACCGCGAACGCGCTGTTCGTGGTACCGAGGTCGATACCGAGAATCTTGTTGCTCGTCATTACGAGACGGGTAATGCTCACTTTGGTTTAAAGCTTATCACAGCGAGCGACTGCACTTTGGATTATAGTACATCTGGAGATAGAGCCGCTCCAGGAGGGAGTATCGATCGGCCGGTCGGTTACGGTGGGGTTCCCCGAAGCGAGTCCACGCAGGAGGGGGCCGGATCGAATCCACAGTCCTACAACGCTGCAGTGGACGCGACGGTCGAGATGAGTCCTCGTTACCGCCTCGAGCGACGGTAGGCGGCAGTTACGATGGGGGTAGCCGCCGTATACTGAATCGCGTTCACCGGATCCTGAACGACATGGATCGACGAACGTTTCTGTCCGGCATCGCCTGCGGAGGCGCACTGGGCGGGTACGTCCTCACACGCGACGAGCGGGGGGAACCAGAGGAGACGAGGGAATCGGAGGAGACGCGCGCTCGGCGCGGCGAGCGGACGGGTGAGCCGAACGGCTACGAGGAGACGAGCGAGGGCTCGACCAGCGAGGAGGACGACGACTCGCACTCGGAGGAACGGATCGCGGACGCCGAGGGAATGGTCGTGTTCACCTACGACGACAGCCCGATCGAGGACTACACGCTGACCTACGAGGTCCACCGGGAGTACGACGTCCCCGGCTGCGTCGCGGCCTGTCCCGGGCTGATGGAAGAGGGGGACGCCTCCCTCGAGCCCGGACAGCTCC
>NZ_JBLRWX010000053.1:0-23931 GCF_047921035.1 Natronococcus sp. | reverse complement strand
GCGGTTCTGCTGACCTCCCACGTCGACACCGTTCCCGGCGAAATCCCGGTCGAGGTTCGACCGGCAGACGTCGAGGACGTCGACGACGAGGTCGCCGAGGAGGAAGGCGAGGACGTCCTCTGGGGTCGGGGCAGCGTCGACGCCACCGGCCCGCTGGCCGCGATGGCCGTCGCCGCCGTCCGAACGGGCGTCTCCTTCGTCGGGGTCGTCGGCGAGGAAACCAACTCCCGGGGCGCCCGCCACCTGGTGGTCGACCGCGAGGAGCCCGACGCCGTCGTCAACGGCGAACCGAGCGGTACGACCGGGATCACGCTGGGGTACCGGGGTTTTCTCTCCGGCACCTACGTCGCGACCAGCGAGTCGGGCCACACCTCCCGTCCCGAACCGAACGCGATCCAACACGCCACCGAGTGGTGGACCAACGTCGAGGCCGCCTTCGAAGACGACGAGTACACGCCCGTCTTCGAACGGGTTACGGCGAAACCGGTCGACATCGACGGCGGGATCAGCGAGGACGGCCTCTCGGTCGAGGCGACCCTGCAGGCACAGCTGCGGATCCCCCCGTCGCTCGACGCCGAATCGGTCCGCGAGACCGCCGAGGCCGAACTCGAGATCGGGACCGTCTCCTGGGCCGAGCCGATCCCACCCGTAATGGAGAGTCCCCGGACCGGGGTCGCCCGCGCGTTCCGTGCGGCGATCCGCAAGGAGGGCTGTGATCCGCGGCTGCTTCGGAAGACCGGCACCAGCGACATGAACCTCTACGCCGGTGCGTGGGGCTGTCCGATGGTGACCTACGGGCCGGGCAACTCGGATCTGGACCACGCGCCCGACGAACGCCTCTCGCTCGCCGAGTTCGACCGCTCGGTCGAAGTGCTGACGCGAGTCGCGACGACCCTTCGCGGAGGCGACGACTGATGGCCGAACCGCGCCACTTCCTCGAGATCGACGACCTCTCCACGGAGGAGCTGTCGACGGTGCTCGACCGCGCCGAGGCGTACAAATGCGCCGAGGCGAACGGCGAGGACCACGCCGACCTCGAGGGCCAGACGTTAGGCATGATCTTCCAGAAGCCGAGCACGCGAACCCGCGTCTCCTTCGAGACGGGGATGACCCAGCTCGGCGGCCACGCGGTCTTTCTTGGCGCCGACGACATCCAGCTGGGCCGCGGCGAGCCACTCAAGGATACCTCCCGGACGCTGTCGCGCTACGTCGACGTCGTGATGGCTCGGCTGTTCAAACACGACAACGTCGAGGTGCTCGCGAAGTACTCCTCGGTGCCGATCGTCAACGGGCTCACCGACGACGCCCACCCCTGTCAGACGCTCGCGGATCTGCTGACGATCCGCGAGGAGACGGGCGGGCTCGACGGTGTTTCCGCGGCGTGGGTCGGCGACGGCAACAACGTCGCCCAGTCGTTCGTCATCGGCGCCGCGCTGACCGACGTCGACCTGACCGTCGCGACGCCCGAGGGGTACGGGATCGACGATGCCGTCCTCGAGCGCGCTCGCGACCTTGGCGGCGATCCGACGACGACGACCGACCCCGTCGATGCGGTCGCGGACGCCGACGTCGTCTACACCGACGTCTGGACCAGCATGGGCCAGGAGGACGAGTACGACGTCCGGATGGACGCCTTCGAGGGCTTTCAGGTCAACGCGGAGCTGCTCGAGGGCGCCCCCGACGCCTCCGTGATGCACTGTCTGCCGGCCCACCGCGGCGAGGAGATCACCGACGACGTCATCGAGAGCGAGCGCTCGATCGTCTTCGACCAGGCCGAAAACCGGCTGCACGCCCAGAAGGCGCTGTTGAGCTGGCTGCTCGAGTGATCGGCCGAACGCTCACTTCATTCGCGTTCGCGTTTTTTGATCGATGTTTGATCCTGAACCTCATTTGGTCGAACCGTTATCTGTAGATGCAAACTGCTCGCTTCGCTCGCAGTTTCTACTGGGCGAACGGCCGTCCGAGACGCGCGACAGCGCGTCTCTCTGCGGGACGACGATCGAACCGCGAGCGAAGCGAGCGGTGAGTGAGTCGTCTGTACGTACCGATCGTCGGAACCTACTCGCGACGGGACCGTTCGACCGACAGCTACGCTCGGCGCGGTTACCGTTCCGGTTCGTCCTCGAGCGACTCCAGTTTTCGCACGATGCGGGCGTACAGATCCGGCGCACAGTGCCAGCCGTCGTCGATCATCGAGTCGATCGTCTCACGCGCGTCCACGACGGAAACGCAGCCGCGCTTGGCACACAGGAGGACGAGATACGCCGCTCCCCTCGTCTCGACCCCTTCGACCTCAGCGCCGGTTCGCCCGGCGGCCTCGTCCATAACGGGGGTCGCGTCGAACACCCACATTCACAGCTCCTCGAGGTCGTCGTCGAGATGGTTGCCGGAGACCCACGTGACGTCGCGTTCTTTCGCGAGGCGGGTGAACTCCCAGACGGACATTCCGGCGTGCTCGGCGGCCTTCGTGACCGTCACGTCGCCGGCGGCGAGTTGGTCGAGGGCCTGCTGTCGTCGCCACTCGTCGAGCCGGTTACCGCTCGAGGAACGCGTATGCCGCACCCAGGACGACGCCGTAGACGGCGTGACCCATGAGGCTTCCGACGTCGACGTTCGGGAACGGCGGCGCCATCGGGAAGCCGACGGCCGAGAGCCAGATCGGCATGACGACGACGGCCAGAGCCGCCCAGACGACGATTCCGTAGCCGAGTCCCAGCAGGGTCGTCCGCACGATACCGCGGTGGGACTGGCCCGCGACCGCGAGCACGGCGGCGAAGACGACGCCGAGCACCGCGCCGTGGGAGACGTGAACGATCCAGCCGGCGAGCCCGCCCTCGAGGCCGTACATCGCCGGGATCCCCATCTCGAGCATCGCGGGCATCTGCATTGCCATCATTGCGCCGAAGGCGATCGCGCCGACGATCCCGCCGACGACGCCGGCCTGCCAGGACTCGAGTGCGGCCCCGGTTCGTTCGACAGTTCGTGTTCGTACTTTAGATGCCATATGATACCGGTAGACTCGAGAGTGCGTAGCGATATCGCGGTCTGGCACCGGCGATGCACGGGCGTCGAACCGACCGTCAGGACGGGCGGGACGCGAAGGTTCTTTGGCCGCGCTCGCGCAGTTCGTACCGATGACCGACCCGCTTCGTATCGCCGCAGGTGACCTCGAGGCCGACGCGATCCGGAACGGACGTCGGGTCGTCGTCACGGTAACGACTCTGGGCGACGAACACGAGATCACGCTCCGGTACGACGGGTCGGTGTACTACTGCGATACGCCGACGCGGCTGCATCGCCACGAGAGCGAACGCGAGATGCGCACCTGCATCATGAACATGGGATACGGTGCGTCGCCGTCCGAAGAGTGAGCGGTTCTTTTACGCACGAGGTCGTAGGTGACGTATGGCGACCGATCCCGAACACCGCCTCGGCGAGCTGATGGAATCGTCGAACCCGACGTTTGGGACGGTGATGAGCTGCGTCTTCGGGATCGAGCCCCACGAGACGCGGACCTACCTCGCGCTCGTCGATCGACCCGGGAGTACGGTCGACGAACTCGAGGGGCCACTCGAGTGCGATCGGAGCACGATCAACCGCGCGATGGCGACGCTGTACGAACGCGGACTGGTTCGCCGTAACCGTCGACTTCTGGACGGGGGCGGCTACGTCTACCAGTACACCGCCGTCGCGCTTCCGGAGGTCAAGGCGATGCTCCACGAGGCCCTCGATACCTGGACGGCGACGGTCCACGACGTTATCGACGACTTCGACGGCGAGTGATCGTCGCCCGAACGGTGGCAGCGCTCACGCCAATCAGCCCACTTTTCTCCGTCGCCTCCCACGTTCCGGTAATGAGTCTCAACCTCTCCGCCGAGACGCCCGCCGTCCCCGACGACGCGACCGACGGCGCCTGGCTCGAGTGTATCGACTGCGGTGAGACGTTCGCACCCTTCGCGGACGTCCGCTACACCTGCGACGGCTGCGACGGCCTGCTCGAGGTCCGCTACGCCGACCTCCCGACGTTCGACGACTTCGAGGGCCGTGGGGTCTGGCGCTACGCCGACGCCCTGCCGCTCGAGTCGGGCGTCACGACCCAGGAGGGTGCGACGCCGCTGTACGAGGTGCCACGGCTCGAGGACGAGATCGGGCTCGAGGCGCTGCGGATCAAACACGAGGGGATGAATCCCACCGGGAGCTTCAAGGACCGCGGGATGACCGTCGGCGTCGCCGTCGCGAGGGAACTCGGCGTCGACCGACTCGCCTGCGCCTCGACGGGCAACACCAGCGCCGCGCTGGCGGCCTACGGCTCCCGAGGCGGGATGGAGACGCTCGTGCTCCTGCCGGCGGGGAAGGTCGCCGCGGGCAAGGTCGCTCAGGCGAGCCTCCACGGCGCCCGCATCCTCGAGGTCGACGGCAACTTCGACGCCTGCCTCGACATCGTCCAGGAACTCGCAGCGGAGGGAGAGGCCTACCTGCTGAACTCGCTGAACCCGTTCCGACTCGAGGGCCAGAAGACGATCGGCCTCGAGATCCTCGAGGCGTTCCGCGACGATTACGGGGCGTTCCCCGATCGAATCGTCCTCCCGGTCGGCAACGCGGGCAACACCGCGGCGCTATACAAGGCGTTCCGGGAGCTCCTCCAGGCCGGCGCGATCGACCGCGGGGACGTGCCCAAACTCACCGGCGTCCAGGCTGCGGGCGCGGCTCCGATGGTCGAGGCGGTCGAGAACGGTGCGGACGAGGTTCGGCGCTGGGACGACGTCGAGACCCGCGCGACGGCGATCCGGATCGGGAATCCGGTCAACGCCCCGAAGGCCCTGCCCGGGATCCGCGAGACCGGCGGGACGGCGATCGCCGTCTCCGACGAGGAGATCACCGACGCCCAGCGCGCGCTCGCGGGCGAAGGAATCGGCGTCGAGCCCGCCTCCGCGGCCTCCGTCGCCGGCCTGCGGAAACTCCGCGCGGAGGAGATCGTCACCGAGGACGAGCGAGTCGCCTGTCTCACGACCGGCCATCTGCTCAAAGATCCCGACGCGGCCGCCGCCGCCGGCGCCGATCCCGAACCGGTTCCCGCTACGACCGACGGCGTGCTCGAGCACCTCGCGGGCGAGCGTCTGTCGGAGCGGTAACCCCGGCGAGTCACCCCTGTCCGACGATCGATCGGCTCGAACGAACCAGATTAATTCCAGAAATTTCTAGAGGATATCTTATATTTTAAGTACCAGGGGGAGGCATTGGTTTCATAGCTGGTGAATATTACCGATGGCTGTAGACGATTCGAACGGGTGCTGTTCCGAGTGCGGCGGACGACTGCGGACGACGGAAACCGAGCAGATCTGTGAAGAGTGCGGTCTCGTCTCGGGAGAGGACGCGATCGATCGCGGACCCGAGTGGCGAACGTTCGACGACGGCCCCGACCGACGCCGAACCGGAGCACCGCTGACGCGGTCGCGACACGACCGCGGACTCTCCACCGAGATCGGCTACGGAACCGGCTCCCGGTCTCGTTTGACCGGCCGCAAACGGCGCCAGATCGCCCGACTCCGTCGAGAGCACAACCGAGCCCGCATCTCGACGAAAGCGGATCGAAATCAGGTGTACGGATTCACCGAGATCAAACGGGTCAACGCGTTGCTCTCGCTTCCCGACTCCGTGAGGGAGCAGGCCTGTTCGCTCTTCGAGTCGGCCCAGTCCGAAGGACTGCTCCAGGGCCGCTCGATCGAAGGGTTTGCGGCGGCCGCGATCTACGCCACCTGTCGAACGAACTCCTTCGCCCGAACGATCGACGAGATCGTCGACGTCGCTCGCGCCGATGACGGGGAACTGAAGGCCGCCTACGGCGCGTTGAACCGCAATCTCGAGCTTCCAACGGGACCGATCGATCCGACGCAGTACCTGCCGCGGTTCGCCTCGAAACTCGGCCTCGAGACGCCCGTCGAGAACCGGGCCCGGGAACACGTGACGACGTTGCTCGAGGACGGTGCCATCGGCGGTCGGAACCCCAGCGGCGTCGCTGCGGCCTGTCTGTATAAGGCTGCTGCCGAGTGCGAGGAGTGGCCCTCGGTGACTCAGGTCGACGCGGCCGACGTCGCCGACGTCTCACCCGCGACGATCCGGTCGACGGCCGTCGTGCTCGACGAACGGAAGCAGTAGTCGCGGTCGGCTACGTCGTTCGGAGCGTGTCGGTACTCGGCTCGTAGACCTCGCCTTTCTGTTTGAGCTTGTCGATCTCGTGTTCGGCCTTGGACTCGTCCATCCCGATCTCGTCGGCCCGCTCGAGGACGATGTCGACCGGGGCGCCCTCGTCATACTCCTCCTCGATGTCGCTGATCAGCCCCTTGATGTTCTTGATCCGGTCTCGCTGTGACTTCGAGGTGCCGGCCTCGACGATGTCCGCGTCGAACTCGCCGGTCTCGGGATCGACGCCGATATCCTGCAGGCACGAGCGAACGATCTCGACGACCCGCTCGGCGTCGCGCTGTTCGACGGTATCCGAGAGGCGAACCCGGGCGCTGGCCTCCGAGAGCCGCACCAGTGCCTCGAGCTTTCGGGCCGTGACCGGAACCGGGGCGTCCTCGTCGGTCCCCTTCGCTCGGAGATCGACGTAGAAGTCCCGGATCGTTTTCCGGGCCTCCTCGGTCATCCGCGGGTGGCAGTTCTGCTTCGCATAGGCGATGTACTTCCGGAGGAGTTCGGCGTCGATGACGGGATCGACCTGCTCGGTCATCTCCTCGATCTCCTCCTCGCTGACCTCGAGGCTGGTCATCTCCTCGCGCTGGGTCGTCAGTTCCCCAGCGTAGTTGGTCGTCAGGATGTGCTCGGCGAGGTTCTTGTCCTTCTCCTCGTCGGGCTGGTCCGTAACGGTGAAGATCAGGTCGAACCGCGAGATCAGGGCCGGCTCGAGGTCGATCTGCTCGCCGATCGGCTCGTACTGGTCGAACCGGCCGTACTTGGGATTCGCGGCGCCCAGCAGCGAACAGCGAGACTTGAGCGTGGCGTTGATGCCGGCCTTCGAGACCGAGATCCGCTGTTGCTCGAGGGCCTCGTGCATGGCCGAGCGGTCCTCCGATCGCATCTTGTCGAGCTCGTCGACTGCCGCGATCCCCTGGTCGGCAAGAACGAGCGCACCGGCCTCGAGGGTCCACTGCTGGCCGTCGCCGAAGTCGTCGCGAACCGCCGCAGCCGTGTTGTGGGTGACGACGCCGTTCGCGATGAAATTATGCGTCTCCGGAACAGTGAGGTCGAACACTTCTTTCTCGCCGGTATCGACTGCGGCGACGACCTCGTCCCAGCACAAGTCGGCCTCGACTGCCTCCTCGACGATCGGTTCGGCGTCTCCGAGATCGACTTCTTCGAGCATCCGTCGACCCCGTCCGCGGCCGGGATTGTCGCCACGGTTGAGATTCATGTAGTACTCCCCACCAGCAGCATCGACGGTTGCGAGTGCGTTTCCGACCGGAATCTTCTCCCCCCGGCGTGTGGCGTCTCCGACGATTTCCTCGAGCGCGGCTCGTTTTGCCGGGTAGCCGAATCCGATCGCGTCCGCGTACCGATCGATGTTGCGACCGTAACACTCCAGGTGATACTGGACGTGATTCGATTCGATCTCGTAGCCGTTCTCGAGGACGGACACACCGCGACGGTCGCGCTCGCGAACGCGGGATCGAACGCCGTAGGTTTCGAGCATCAGCTGTACCTGTTCGGCGAACTCCTGGCTGATCGTCGAAAAGTGGATGCTCGAGCCCCCGTCCGCTCGAGACGAAACGGACCCATCAGCGTCCATCAGTCCGCAGAGGAACGCATCGGCGTGCTCGGCGGTCGTCAGTCCGGGATCGAGTTTCAGCTCCTCCTTTGGCGTCTCCATCCCAGCGTTGGAGAACAGTCGCGCGACGGTGGCGCTGTGAACGCGGATACACGGAACGCGGTCGTCCTGATACTCGATTTCGGGCCGCTTGTCGAACGTATCGTCGACGATCTCGATCGCCCGTTCGAGAATCGTTTCGTCGCCGTTAGAAATTCGAACGAGGCCGCGGTTTCCGTCGCGGCGCGAGAGCCTGATATCACCGTCTCCGAAGACGAGACCGAGCAGATAACAGAGATCCTCGTCGAACTCGTCGGGAACACGGACGCTGTTCCCGTGACGAAGCATCGCGCGTTCGACCGAGAGCTGGTCCAACTCGAGGTCGATCGCACTGAGGACTCGCTCGAGTTTTCCCATGGGAATGTGCCGGTTCCGAATCGTATCGTAGACGAAGTCCTCCGAAAGATCGAGTTCCGACGCTGCGTCACGGAGCGTTCCGAACGCTTTACAGAGCTGACGACGGACCTGAACGATCGACTCGTCGGCGAGTTTCAGCTTCTCGTTCGTGAACTCGAGGTAGTCCTCGATCGGCGGCGTCGAGCGGTCGATCTCGTCGTACTTCGGCACCGCGACGTAGTCGCCGGCTTCGACGTTCGATATCTGCGTCCATTCGAGTCCATCGTCGCCACAGGTTAACACTGGCGTGTTCTGCGACGCCTCGAGTTCCTTTCCTCGTGCCGTCTCGATCCGCTGACACTCCTTCGGCGGCATTCGCCAGACGTGTGACGTCGATCGCGTCTCGAGGGCTCCCGAGTCCCGATCGAACGTGTAGAGGTCGATTTCGTCTTCGACTGCGGTTTCGGTGTCGACCGGATCGGGGAGCCGAGCAGTGGCGACGTCCTCGACCTGACGGAATCCGTCTTCGGTATGGATCAGCGTATCTCCCGTGACACAGAGGCCAGCCGATGACGAACCCTTCCCGGAGGTGTAGACGGAGCGAGGGGCGATGTTCTGGATGTAGCCCAGCATCTGGGAGTTGTGGGAGATGATCCCGTTCGAAACGTAGTTGTGAGTCCCCTCTATCTCGAGATCGTACACCCAGTCGTAGTCGGGATCGACCGTCTCAATAGAGTTGATCTGATCAGCTACAGCGCCCGTAGACGCGACTGTCCCTCCGTCAGCGAGGACCGGCGCTTCGTTCGCCGTCGACTGATCCACTGCGTTCGTACTGCTGGTCGTCACGGCGATCGAATCTTCGACTGAGAGGTCGTCGGCACGGACCGCTCGATAGCCGTCAACAACACCGACGAACAACGGATGCGACGGCGTCACCTCGAGCTCGTGCCCGCTCGAGGTCCGAATCCGATACATCTGATCGGGTGCCTCACGCTTCCAGACCTTCGTCGCCCGCTGTGGGGCGATCGAACCGTCGTCCTGCAGCGACGGCACCTCGAGATCGATCTCGTCGTACCAGCCGTCGTCGATCGGTTTCGGGTCCTCGAGATTCGACTCGACGATGTCGCGAATCGGAACCGCTCGTCCGTCCGCGAGGGTGACCTTCGTGTTTCCGCGGACGCACTTCCCGGTACCCGGATCCCCGATAAGGAGCATGTGCAGGTCGCCCCGAATGCGGGAGCCGTCGGGCAACTGCTTGGTCACGCCCGAGAACAGCTGGAGGATCATCGCGAGTTTTTCCTGCTCGTAGCCGTAGATCGAGGGCGCGATCGAGCCGACCATCTGCTCGTAGATGTCCTTGCTCGAGGAGAGCCGGACGATCTCCGCTTTGTCCTCCTCGGTGATGTCCATGTCCTCGAACTGCTCCTCGTCGATGTCGACGGACATCCCTTCCATGTAGAAGTCGAAGACGGGGGACTTGTCCTGGCCGTCGCCCTGTTGCTCGAGGCGGAGCACGCCGGTCGCGGAGACGTGATCGCCGGGGGTTACCTCGCCGGTGATGTCGTCCTCGACGTGGACGTCCAGCGACTGGGGCGTTTCTCCGCCGCGCAGACCCTCGGGACTCTCCTGGATGCGGAGCTTCTGGGAGTCGACGAACTCCGACTGGTCGAAGTTCACGCGGAAGGGGCCCTGGCGTTCACAGCCCTGACACTCGTGGGGCTCCTGAAAGTCGCCGCTGGACTGGGGGACTCGCGTGAGGGTGCCACAGAGCTGGCACTCGAAGGCGGCCTCCTCGATCTTCGGGCGGACGTCGGTCGCCTTGCGGACGATCCCTCGGGCCTGCACGAGGGAGTTCATATCGCGGGCGCGGATGTCTCGGATCTCGGGTGACTCGGTTTCGGGGAGGTTTCGAACCCGGACGTGGGCCTGCCCGAGGCTGACGTCGATCGGGAGGTCGTACAGCCGCAGGGCCTCCTCGGCGTAGCGCTGGAGCTGTTCGGGCTGGGCGAGGAGGTCGTCGGCTAAGTTCGGATCGTACCGGTAGAGGTCCTGCCAGTCGACGTGGAGCGATCGCTGCTCGTTGGGGTACCGCTGCGCAAGCTGCTTGATCTCGTTGTCGTAGTAGTTGCGGAAGAACTGCTCGAAGGAGTCGACGAGTTCAGAATTTCCCGCTTGCGCCATTGCACTCTCGTAGGGTCGCCATCGTGTATAAATGGTCGCAAAGCGCAGCGAAACTGATCGCGAGCGGAGACTCGTTCGGCCGTGACCTCACCCTCGGGTCGATCCGAACGGCGTGTTATCGACCGCCCGTTCGTCCGCATCGTCGGCCGTCTCCGCGCCGAGTTCGTCGACGGAGACGCCGAGGGTCGCGATCGATCGGACGGCTTCCTCGACGGTGATGTCGACGTCGTAGACGTTCTCGATCGGGACGTGCATCACGTAGCCGTTCGTCGTCGGGTTCGGACCCAGCGGGACCATGATCGTCATCATCTCCCTGCCGCCGACGGTTTCCTCGATCTTCGGCGGCGTATCGGCCGTCAGAAAGCCAAACATGTACGCGTCGTCGTGCGGGAACTCGACGAGTTTGACCTCCTTGAACTGGTCCGTCTCGTCGTCGACCAGAATGTCGCTCGCTCGTCGGACGCTCTCGTAGAGGGTGCTCACGCCGGGAATCGTCTCCATCGTCGCGTGAACGCGCTTCGAGAGGTGTTTCCCCGGAGTGTGCTCGGCGACGAACCCGATCACTAGGAAGAACCCGACCAGCGACGCCAGCGTCGTCAGCTGGATCACGACCCGGGGCGGGTCGTTCGGCCAAACGTACTGCACGCCGGCGACGATCGGCGAGAGGATGCCGAGCACGAAGTCGACAACGACGAGCAACACGAGCACTGTCACGACGAGCGGGATCGTCAGGATGATACCGTTGACGAGCCAGCGCTTCGGTCGTTCGGAGACCGCTACCATACGATCCGTTTCGGACGGTCGTTAGAAACTGTTCGGGTTGCACGCGTCTGCGACTTCCTTCTTTGGTCCCGACTCCGACCGTAGATGTGCTTTTGTCCGCTGGGAGCGTACCGTCCGCATGACTCCACGATCGGCATCGCGTTCGGAAACCACCCATCAACGGGCGGTGATCAGCCGCCTCGAGGCGACCACGAAGCGGCTCGAGGCGGTCGAGGACCGGCAGCGCCAGCTCGAGCGGACGATCGCGGCGCTGGCCCGGGAAGCCGGACTCTCGGTCGGCTGTCCCTGTACCCACTGTGGTCGAAGCTACACGCTCGTGAAATCCGGCGTCGTCTCCTGTCCGGAGTGTGGGTACAGACAGACCCTGTAGCGGGGTTCGACTCGAGGTGGCTGGCGAGGGCGGCGTGACCGCATCGTTGCCACTACTCGGTTTGAAATACGTCGATCGGAGATCGCCGTCCGACCGGTGTAGAAATCGGTATGGTCGCCGTTCGGCGACCGGATACCAGTTTAGTTACTCGCGAACGACGTTCGTCGCGCGGGGACCCTTGGGGGCCTGCTCGATGTCGAACTCGATCTCCGTACCCTCGGTCAGGTCCTCGCCGCCGACGTCTTCCATGTGGAAGAACACGTCCTCGTCAGCATCCTCAGTCTCGATGAAACCGTAACCGCCTGTGTCGTTGAAGAAGTCAACCGTACCGTTTGCCATTACATGCAAAGAGTGTCCCGGCCCACGGATAAGGGTTGGCATTTGTATTTCTAATCCTGGGTACCGTAGACGAATGTCTATTAAATTTGGGAATGGGAGGAATACGTGTATGGAAGGTCGGCTGTGCGTGGGGAAAGCGCCCGACTCGTCGCCTCTGACCGATACGAGCGGAGAACCCACAGTTCTCCTCCCGAACCGTAGCGGACCTCGAACGAATCGCTCGGCCGGAGACGGACTTGTTCGCCCTGTCGCGACTCCGTTTCAGCGATCCCTTTTTGCTTCGTTGTGACGTACCACTCTCATGACCTCCCGATCGCCGGTGTTCTGTCAGGTGTACAACGAGACGATCAGTCCCGAGCACTCCCTCGAGCACCACCTGGTCTACGAACACAAACCCCGCGAGCTCGCCAGTCGACTTGCCTCCGAGTGGGAGGCCGAGGAACTCGGCGCCGAAGATTGACATCCTCCCCGCGCTAAAGCGCGAGGATTCCTCCGTTGGGGGTTCGGCTACCGACCCACGGAGGCAACTTGCGGGTTCGTGCGCACTTCTTTGGGACTTTCGTGAGGGTGTGGTTTCCCCGACCACTCGTGGTCGTCCCACTCGAATCGCACGGGCCGTGCCATCGGCCTGACTTCGCAATCGCTGTTTTCTCGAAGGAACGTCTCTGACGCTGTGAGGTCGGCGTGCCCCTCGAATCCACACGGACACGACAGTGTATCCTCGTGGCGAACCGTCTCCTCGTGGTCGCCACACTCGGGACACGTCTGACTCGTCCATGCTTCCGACTCGGCCTCGAGGGAGATACCGTATTCCTCACAGACGCACGCGAGACGGTGGATGAACTTCTTGAACGCCCAAAAGTTGTGCATCTTCTCGTTCACCCTGACCGACCAGTGCGTTTCCAGCACGTCGGTCAAATCGCCCACGTACACCGTCGCTACACCCTCGTCGTACAGCCGTTCAACGAGGTCGCGCACCAGCGCGTTCTGTGCGTGGTCACGGCGCTTCGTCCGCTGTCGGTACAGCCGTCGAATCCGCTTGGAACTGTAGCGTCCCTCTCGGAGTCGTCCGGAAGACGAAGTTTTCCGTGATTCCGAGAGACTGCGTCTCTCGGGCAATTTCGACTGGAGGCGGGCGATTTCGTCGGTTGTCTCGCGGAACCGTCCGAACAACCCCCGCCCGTCGTAGAGGTACTGGTTCCCAGTGGTCGTGGAACAGGCGACGAGATTGTTTGCGCCAACGTCGAGGGCGGCTTCTTCGGAAGCCAGTGGTGAATCCAGTCGAGAATCAGGTACGGTGACTGGTTGGAAAGCCCTGAACGTGTCGCTCACCTCGTCATACTCAAGTTCCAGACGACCCTGTTTGCCGTCCCACTTCGGGTTGCCTCGGACTTCGAGGCGGAGGCGTTCGTGGTAGCCGAGTCCGTATTCGTCTTTCAGTTCTTGCCCGACAGGGATTTCGAGACGGCTACGCTTGCCCCACCGAATCGTGTACTGGTTGCATCGGATGTAGGTACGGAGTTCTCGTCCGTCCTCCTCGTTGCCCCAGTACGACGGCGGGTTGGCGTACTCGCCTTTCTCCTTGAGGGCGAAGAATGACCGCCACGCTTCGCTGTTCTTGCGCGTGACCTGTTGAACGGTCGCGCTTCCGACGACGCCGTTGTAGCGCCCTCGGTACTCGGAGGTGTCCCACACGTCGCCGTCACCGAAGTAGTTCTGACGGCGTTCGTAGGTCAGTTCGTTCCACAGGGAGGCAGAGGCGTCAAGTAGCCGTAGAAGGCACTCTTTGTCGTTCTCGGTTTGTGGAACCACCTCAAAGGTGTTGACGCGCTTCATGCGTCCTCACCCTCTTGTTCAGCGATGTAGCGTTCGACAGCGCCTTTCGATGCGCTCCCTGCCGTACCGACGTAGTACGAACGAGTCCACTTCACGCGGTCGTCGTAGCGTTGGTTATACTTCCGCGCCGAGATGCCCTTGACCCAGTTGACGATGAGTGACGGGGCGTTCTTGGGCGGACTCCCGATGAACAGGTGTACGTGGTCGGGCATGACGTCTGATTCGGCCAGTTCGAGGTCTTTGTCCTCACAGATTTCCGCGAAGATGGTTTCGAGACGTTTCTTCGTCTTCCCCGTCAGGTGCGAACGCCGATACTGAGCGGAACCCTGTTCCGCGAGGTCAGCGGGATCTTCGATTCCGCCAGATTTCGGCACGAACACTATGTGGTAGTAGAGTTCGTATTTCGCGTGACGGGTACTCTTCACCATCTATGTATACTATCATGGTCAGATGTCTTAAAATTGCGTTGGAACCCCGTCTATGCCAGCGACGGCGGTTGAATACTGTTGGTCGGCTTCATCTCCGCCCTGAAGGGCGAGGCTTTCGCCTCGAATTTTCCGTAACGACATCGTTTGACCGGGCTCTCTCAGAGTCCCGCTGCTCGCGGAGTAACTCGCAGCAGTAAGATGGGATCGCCCGGATTTGAACCGGGGTCACGGGCACCCAAGGCCCGAAGTATACCAAGCTAACCCACGATCCCGTATCACCCTTTCCGGGCGGACCGCATAAAGGGTTTCGTTCCGTACCGAACGGTTTTCCCCGCTTCGCTCGCTACCCTCGAGTATGGTTACAGGACTCGAAATTCTCTTGCTGGTACTCGTCCTCGCTGCCGTCCTCGGCGCCACGACGATCATCCAGACCGTTCGTCCCTTCATCGTCAACGCGGTCGTCGGTCTGCTCGTACTGTTTCTGGCTCAGGCCGTCTTCGGCGTCTCGGTCGCGATCACGCCGATCGCGCTCCTGATCGTCGCCATCGGCGGGCTTCCGGGATCGCTGCTTGTGCTGCTACTGTCGCTGTTTGGCATCGCCTTCGTCCCCTAACAACTCGGCTCGATTCGTTCGCTGTCTCCGTTTTCTCGCCCTAAAGGTCCTCGTCCCGAAGCTCGATATCGGCGATCAGGTCGTACGGATGGGCTTCCTTCCGAATGCCGTCGACCAGCGCGAACGCCTCGCCGGGCGAGAGGAAGTGCTGAGTGACAACCTGTCCGAGCGGGGTCGGCTCGAAGCCGTCGATGAAGCCGTACTCGAGGAGCTTTCCGACGGCGTGTTTGGTCGGCACCTCGCCGAGCATCCGGTCGTTGAGACCCTTGGCGGCCTTGCCGCCGACCACGATGTTCGCCAGCGTCTCCTCGACGGCGGCGTCCTCGTCGTAGTGGGTCATCACCGACTCCATCTCCCCTTTCAGCAGCTTGAACGCGACCTCGTCCTCGGTCATCTCCATCGAGCCGTGGTACGAACAGTCGGGTTCGACCAGCACGTACACCTTCCCCTCGTCGTGGTAGTCCGGACGACCCGCGCGGCCGAGCATCTGGTGGAACTCCTGGACCGAGAGCCACTCGATCCCCATCGCCAGCGAGTCGAAGATCACCTGCGAGGCGGGGAAGTCGACGCCGGCAGCGAGGGCGGCGGTCGTCACCACGGCCGACAGCTCCTGCTCGCCGAACTGGCGTTCGACCTGCTTGCGGCGCCCGTAGTCGAGCCCGGCGTGGTACGGTGCGGCGGAGTACTCGAGTTTGCGGGAGATCTCGTGACACCGTCTGCGGGAGTTCGTGAAGATGATCGTCTGTCCGCGATACCCCTTCGAGGACTCGGTGTCGAACTCCCGCTTGACGAGCTTGTTCTCGATGCGGACCTTCTCCTGGCCGTCGGCGAAGGTGACGTGGCGCTCGATCGGCACCGGTCGCTCCTCGAACTCGATGAGTGTCGACTCGAGGACCTCGGCGAGCTGTTCGGTGTTACCGACGGTCGCCGAGAGGTAGATCCACTGGGCGCCGCCGTACTCCTCGCGGCGCTTCGCGCGCTGCTCGCAGGTGTACTTGAGCCGCGAGATCAGGCCGTCGAGTCGGTGGCCCCGTTCCTCTTCTTTGAGGGTGTGGACCTCGTCGATGACGACGGTGCCGATGTCGCCGAGCTCCTTCCCGGTCCGCAGGGCGTGGTCGATCCCCTCGTAGGTGCCGACAATGACGTCGGCGCTGGGGTCGAACCGGTTGCCGTCGTCGGTGATCCGGCTCGCCCCCACCCGAAGCGAGACGTCGACGAGGTGGCCGTACTCCTCCTCGAAGTCCTCGTGTTTCTGGTTCGCGAGCGCGACGAGGGGAACGAGAAAGAGCATCTTCCCCTTGCCGTTGAGCACGCGGTTGAGGCCGGCCATCTCGCCGACGAGCGTCTTCCCGGTCGCGGTCGCGGAGACGACGAGCTGGTCCTCCCCGTCGAAGAGGCCGTTCTCGGCGGAGAGACTCTGGACCGGGAGCAGGGTCTCGAAGCGGTCCTCGAGCAGCCCCTGGAGACCGGGATGCAGGTTCAGCGAGTCGGTCCGGACGGGGTCGACCTCGTCGGTCGTCGCCGAGATGGTGTCGAACTGGGTGAGGTCGGGATCGAGCTGGCCCTGCAGCAGGTTGACGATCCGCTGGAGGTCTTGGACCTCGAGCATCAGCTCCTCGAGTCGTTCCTTCGCGGCGCCGGTGACCGCCCCGCCGCCGGAGAAGGAGAGCTGGCGCTCGAGCTCCTGACGGGCGCAGTCCCGGCAGATCCAGTCGGTGTCGTCCTTGACCGCGGTGTCGGTCGTGACTGGCGAGTACCGTCCCGCGGCGGCGCAGTAGCGACAGGTCCGGACGGCTTTGACCTTGTCCTCGAGCTGGTAGCCGGCGAACATCTCGGTGAGCTCGCGACGCTTCTCGGACGGAGTCTGCTCGGAGATCCGGATCCGCTTCGCTCGGCGGGCGAGCTCGACGAACTCGTCGGGCTGTCGGGGCTCCTCGCTCGAGCCGTCCTTCAGCCGGAACTTCGACGGGCGGGGCCCTGCGGAGGTCTCGGAGAGTCCGAGTTTCGCCCGGAACAGCCGCTTGCCGTCCCGCTGGACGACGACGAGGTAGTCGCCGCCCGTCTCGTGACAAAAGATCGTTTCGACGTCCTGAACCTGCTGCGACACGCGATAGTGTAGTCGGCTGGCGTACTTGAGCGGTTCGGACTCGTTATGTGTCGTGTGCTACCGTGGTTCCGCCTCGAGCGTGTGCGACAGTCCCTCGACGCGCCCGTCACGTTTCGCACCGACTGCGTTCGGTGTCTACGCATTTTTTCGGCTGCATTCGCGGGGCAAACGACATCCGCGAATACCCTGGCAGCCCTCGTACGCTCGCCCTGCCAATCCGCCGGAAGACGCTTTTGCTCGCTGCGCTCGCAGCCTGCGACTTCCGAGCCTCGGCTCGCTTCGCTCGCCGAGACGCCAGGCACCGCACCTACCCGACTCCGTCTCTCCGCGCGGCCGGCGGTCTGCCGGCCGCACTCCGACAGCCGCTAGTGCGGTCGATCATCACGTAGCTGCTCGAGGGTGAAACGACGGCCGCCTCACTCCTCGAGTGGCCGGTGGGGAACGATCGTCGGCCCCTCCTCGCCGTAGCCGACCGTCGCGACGACGTCCAGCACGCGCAGCTGGTGGTGCAAGTCGAGGTAGGTCGTCGGCTCGTCGAGCAGGAGGACGTCCGTCTCCTGTGCGAGGATCATCGCGACCCAGACGAGCTGTTTCTGGCCGCCGCTCAGGTTGTCGACGGACTCCTCCCTGAGGTGGTCGATCCCCGTCAGCGAGATGGCGCGCTCGACGGCCGCCCGGTCCTCGGCGCCGACCGAATCGAAGAAGTCCCGGTGGGGGTACCGACCGTAGTAGATCAGCTCCTCGACGGCGATCCCGCCGGGAGACTCGTTCTCCTGGGAGAGCAGCCCGACCCGCCGGGCGAAGGCCTTCGTCCCGAGGGACTCGACGTCGGTTCCGTCGAGGTAGACGCCGCCGGCGTCGGGCTCGAGCTGCCGGGCGAGGGCCTTGAGCAGCGTCGACTTGCCGCTGCCGTTCGGACCGACCAGGGCCGTCACCTCGCCCGCCGGCAGGTCGATCCGGTCGACCTCGGCGACTGGCTCCTCGGTCGCCGGATAGCTCAGCTCGAGTTCCTCGCCGACGAAGCTGCTCGGTTCGTTCGGTTCGCTCGAGCCGGCGTCGTCGGCGCCGTCGACGCGCTCGGCGCGACTCCGGGACCCGATATCGGCGTCGTTCGCGGCGTCCGTCTCGTCGCGGCCCGTCGTCGCGGGCTCGCTCCGCAGGAACCGTTCGAGCCGCGGGAGGTATCCGATCATAGTTTTCCGAGGTGTTCTGTTTCCGCATGAGATACAGGAAGTACGGGCCGCCGATCAGCCCCGTGAGGATGCCGACGGGCAGCTGGTTCGGACTGTCGAACAGGAACTGCATGCCCAGGCGGGCGCCGACGTCGGCGACGGCCAACAGCGCCGGCCCGACGAACAGGCAGCCGATCAGCAGCCGCTTGTAGTCGCTTCCGACGATCGTCCGGACCACGTGCGGGACGATGAGGCCGACGAACCCGACGATTCCGGCGACCGCGATCGAGGTGCCGGTCGGACGCCCCGCTCGATATCGCCGTTCGACTCAGTAGAGACCGACCAGCGGAACGACGCCGAACCAGGTGATGTAGCTCAGCGAGGCCATCATCAGGAGGTCGATTCGCTGGGCGCCCGCCTCGGGGTCGAGCCGACTGTGGAGCAGCCAGACGATACCGAGCGCGTGGACGGCGCCGAGGTAGATTGCGGGCCCGTACCCCGGAACCAGATCCAGGAACTGCCAGAGCACGCCCGTCAGGGCGGCGAGGACGGCCGTCGTCGCGGCGACGACTGCGGCCCCGCCGACGCCGAACCGGGCTGCGACCGTCCGTTTCCCGGCGAATCGATCGGCGGCGACGTCGGGCACGCCGGCCAGCGTGATCGAGGGCAGCACCGACAGCAGGAAGGGAAGTCCCAGCAGCCACGGGAGCGGATCGCGCCACGAGCCCCCGAGGACGACGAACCCGAGCACCAAGACGCCGATACTGTGGGTAACGGCGACGTTCAGTTCCCCGAGCGTGCGGTAGGCGAGTTTCAGCGGCGGGAGCGTGTACCCGAGCGCCAGCACCGCGAGGGTTCCCATCGTCGCCGCGGTCGCCGCCGTCGATCCCGCTCCCGCGAGGAGCGTGGCCCCGCCGAACGCGGCCGTCGCCGCCAGAAAGGCGGCGATCCCGGCCCGGAGCTGCCCGAACGACAGCTCGCCGTCGACCAGCACCCGAGAGCCCCCGGTGAACGGTCCGGCGAAGGTGTTGTTCCGATCGCTCTCGTAGTCCGCGTACTCGTTGCTCAACACCGTCGCGGCCTCGAGAAAGAACAGAAAACCGAGCCCGAGCCAGTACGCGCCCACCGAGAAGGCGTCCGAGCCGGCCGCCGCCAGCGCCCCGATCGTGTAGGCGATCCAGGCCATCGGGTAGAACTGCAGGCGCAGCGCCTTCAGCCAGCTCGTCGCCGTGCGTTTCGTCCGCCCCAGCCGCGAGCGCGGCCCGGTCTCGAGGTTTCGACCCAGTTCCCGCACCTCCTCGAGCCAGCCCTCGCGCTCCTCGAGGTCGGAGCCCTCGATCGGACCCAAGTTCGTCACCCGCGTCGTCTCGACGCCCGCGTAGCCGAGCGTCGCGCGCTTGAGGGCGTGGTTCCCGGGCTGGCGGAGGAGCCAGCGGTAGATCCGCGGGGGGACGTCCATCGTGACGATCAGCTCGGCGGTCTTGTCGTCGAGCAACTCTTCCTTGCCCGCGCCCTCGCCATCCTCGTAGAAGGAGAAGGCGAAGCCGGGCCGAAAGAGGCGGTCGAAGAACCCCTTGAGCCGGGCGGGCATCGTCCCCCACCAGTTCGGGTAGACGAAGACGAGGTGGTCGGCCCACTCGAGGTCGCGCTCGGCCTCCCGAAGATCGGGCTCGAGGGGCTGATCGCTCGGACACTCCGTGTGGACGTCGGGATCGAACTCGAGGTCCGCGACGGCGAGTTCGCGCACGTCGATGTCGGCCTCGCGAGCACCCCTGCAGTAGGCGTCGGCCAGTGCGCCACAGAAGCTATCCGTCCGGGGGTGACCCAGTACGAGGAGGACGTTCACGACTGTTCGGCCGGTTCGACCGTCGGGAGTATATAACCGGGCGGTCGATCACTCGAGCAGTTCGATCTCGTCGTCGCCGTTGGGCACCGCACAGAGGAAGGCGCCGGGCTCGTCGCCCTCGTTGCGGTACCAGTGGACGGTGCCGGCGGGGATCAACAGCGAGTCGCCGGGCCCGACCTCGTACTCCTCGTCTTCGATTCCGACCGTGTACTCGCCCTCGAGGACGTACTGCTCGTGTTCGACCTCGTTCGTGTGTTCGGGAACCTCGGCGCCGACCTCGAGGACGAATCGACGAATCGCGAAGTTCGGCGCCCCGTGGCTCTCGTCGATCAGGATGCCCTTCTCGAGGCCGTCGGCGGCATCGACCGATTCGTACTCGACGTCGTCACCGTTGCGGATCAGTGGCTCGGTCATACCCGTCGGTGAGCGACGAACTCACTAAACGCTGTCCTGTTTCGGCCCGGCGGTCGCCAGCACCGCCGCTCAAAAGTGTGAAAATACTGCAGTCAAGAGCCGATACCGTTACGAATTCCGCCTTACAGGCGCTCGACGTTCGTCGCGCGCGGGCCCTTGGGGGCCTGCTCGATGTCGAACTCGAGCTCCTGACCTTCTTCCAGGTCCGGGCCGCCGATGTCTTCCATGTGGAAGAACACGTCGTCGTCCGCGTCCTCAGTCTCGATGAATCCGTAGCCGCCAGTGTCGTTGAAGAAATCAACGGTTCCTTTCGCCATTGCTTTTGAGCAGAGGCGCGGGGAACGGATAAACCCTTTGACTCCGCGCAAGTACGAAATTCAGGCCCTCGGAACCCGCTACTGGAACTATTACCGATAAACCGTGGTACTCTATCGCAGACTGTCGCCGCCCTCGAGCCGGTGGACCGTAATCGAGACGAAGTAGACGAGCATGAACAGGAGAAAGCCGACGACGAGTCCCATCAGTTCCCGCGCGCCGATGCCGCCCGGGTTGAGGACCGCGAGAACGGCGAGACCGACGACGAACACGAGGGTCGTAAACGCGCCGATCGCGTAGTAGAAGCCGGTGTCCGACTCGAGCAGTGTCCGCATACCCGTTCGTTACGGGGAGAGCGAGAAAACGATACCGATCAGTACAGCAGACTCCGCGTCGCTCCCTCGTACTCGCCGGGGATCCGATCCGCAATCACCTCGGGTCGCGTCTCGCCGTCGAGGTTGACCAGGGACGCGCGGCCGTGCTCGTCGCCGTAAACGCCCTGGAAGTCGTAGACGAAGCCGTAGACGGCGACGTCGTCGGGGACGTCCGCCGACTCCCGCAGGAACTGCGCCTGGTGGTCGACGTTGTATTCGACGAGCTGGTTGATCACCCGCTTTTCGTCGCCGTCGGCGTCGACGAGGTCGCTCTCGAGGCCCTCCTCGACGACCGGGACGAGCAGGTCGACCCATTTGTCGACCCCGCGCGGACCGGGTCGGTCGCCGCCGGTGGCGACCTGGTAGGCGGCCGTGACCGCGCCACAGCCGGTGTGACCGACGACCGCTGCCGCCTCGGTCCCCGCGTGGTGAATGGGGTACAGCATACCCCCGTCGACGATCCGTTCGCCGTCGTCGTCGTCCCACACCTGGTTGCCGATGTTGCTCGGGGTGAAGACGGCTCCGGGATGATCGACGCTCCACATCCGCTCCTGTGGCACCCGCGAGTCCGAACAGCACACCGAGACGACGTCCGGGTGTTGGCCCGTCTGGACGTCCTCGAAGTAGTCGTCGGACAGTTCCTCGACGTGGTTCGCGTTGCCGGCGAGCAGCTCCGCCAGTACGTCGTCCGCGCTCATACGATGACACGCACGGACCGCGCTCAAAACGGTTGCTCTTCCGGTCGAATTCGCACACCGGCTCGAGCCGGGTTCCGGGAGCCGAATACTGACCTTCCCTCGGACCGTCGCCGACGTATGGCAGAAACCAGACAGTGGCGGCTGGCGAGTCGTCCGTCCGGCGAACCGACCCGCGAGAACTTCGAGCTCGTCACCGTCGCCCGACCCGCACCCGAATCGGGCGAGGTGCTCGTTCGAACGCTCTACCAGTCGGTCGATCCCTACATGCGCGGGCGGATGCGCGACGCCGAGTCCTACGCGGAGCCGTGGGACGTCGGCGACCCCATGCGAGCGGGGGTCGTCGGCGAGGTCATCGAATCGAACTACGAGGGGCTCGAGCCGGGCGATATCGTGGCGGGCGAACTGCTGTGGGCCGAACACGCGGTCGCCGACGGGAACGACCTCCGTCAGGTCGACCCCGACCACGGGCCGATCTCGACGGCGCTGGGCGTCCTCGGGATGCCCGGCGTGACGGCGTACTTCGGAACGACGGACGTCGCCGAGCCGAAACCGGGCGACACGGTCGTCGTCTCGGCCGCGGCCGGCGCGGTCGGCTCGGTCGTCGGACAGCTCGCCCAACTGAGCGGCGCCCGCGTCGTCGGAACGGCCGGCAGCGACGAGAAGACGGCGTGGCTCACCGACGAGCTGGGCTTCGACGCCGCGATCAACTACGAGACGACCGACGACCTGCCCGGCGCGGTGGCCGAGGCCTGTCCGGACGGCGTCGACGTCTACTTCGACAACGTCGGCGGCCCCATCACCGACGCCGTCTGGCCGCTGCTGAACGTCCGCTCGCGGGTCGCCGTCTGCGGGCAGATCGCGCTGTACAACGCGACGGAGATCCCGACCGGGCCCCGAAAGCTCGGCAAACTCATCGAGTCCCGCGCCCGCGTGGAGGGGCTTCTCGTCTACGACTACGAGAACCGCTGGGGCGAGGCGCTCGAGCGACTTTCGCGCTTTATCGCCGACGACGAGCTTCGCTACCGCGAGGACGTCGTCGAGGGGTTCGAGAACGCGCCCGACGCCTTCATGGGGCTGTTCGAGGGCGAGAACATCGGCAAGCAGCTGGTGCGGGTCGCCGAGTACGACGGCTAACGGCGAGCGCCGGTCGGCGGTCGGTCGTCGTTCAGTCGGTCAGGCCGTACCCGGTCTTGAACAGGTAGACGTCGACCGCTATCACTGCGACAGTGAGCAGCGTGAGCACGCCAAGCGAGGCGTACGGCGCGAACTCGGCGTAGCTCGCTGGCGCGATCTCGAGCATGTCGGAGTAGCCCAACAGTCCGTACCGGACGCTGTCGACCATGTAGACCATCGGATTCAGCAGGGAGACGGTCTGCCAGGTCGACGGCAGCATCGTCAGCGAGTAGAAGACGGCCCCGAAGAAGACCAGCGGCCGCAGGATGAACTGGTTCATCACGGTGAGGTCGTCGAAGTCCCGCGCGACGAGCCCACCGATGATCCCGAAGCCGGCAAAGAGCGCGGCGATGACGATCATCGTCGCCACCAGGAACAGGCCGTTCTCGATCGAGATCGGGACGAACAGCCGGCCGATGACGGCGATGATGACGCCGACGATCAGCCCCCGCACCGCGCTCGCGCCGACGTAGGCGACGACCATCTCGACGTAGGAAAGCGGCGAGGTCAGCGTCTCGTGGATGTACTCGTTCCAGCGGCCGTGGAAGATCGAGAACGAGGCGTTCTCGAAGGCGTTCGAGATCGTGCCGAGGACGACCAGCCCGGGAACGAGAAAGAGGATGTAGCCGATCCCTGCCACGGGTTCGTCGATCCGGCCGCCGAGAATGATCCCGAAGACGGCGAAGTAGAGCACGTTCGTGATCGCCGGCGGCATGAACGTGTTCTTGGGACGACGGATAAATCGGAGGAGCTCGCGCCGAAAGAGCGCCCGGAAGCCGACCGACAGCATCAGGCGATCCCCTCCTGTTCGCGTGCCGGCGTCCCTTCGTCTTCGCCTTCGCTCTCTCCCTCGACGGCTCTGCCGTCTGCCGCCCCCTCGTTCGTCGGCGCGTCGGACCGTGTCGTCGTTCGGTCGTCCTGTCTCGTCAGGTCGACGAAGATCTCCTCGAGCGACGTGCGGGTGATCTCGAGGTCGACGATCTCGTGGCCCGCAGCCTCGAGTTCGTTGAGCAGCCGGGGTGCAGTCGGGCCGCCGTCGTCGACCCGGACCTCGAGTCGGTCGTCCTCGAGGGTCGCCTCGT
>NZ_JBLRWX010000052.1:6744-24035 GCF_047921035.1 Natronococcus sp. | reverse complement strand
CCGTGGTCCTGGAGTTTCTCCTCGAGCACCACGCCTTCACCGGGGACGAGGCCGCCCTCGAGGCGGCCCTTCACACGCTGAGGCAGATGGCCCGGGGCGGCATCCGGGACCACCTGGGAGGCGGCTTCCACCGGTACTCGGTGGACGCCCGCTGGCTCGTCCCCCACTTCGAGAAGATGCTGTACGACAACGCCGAGATTCCCCGGGCGCTGCTCGCCGGCTACCGGCTCACCGGCGACGAACGGTACGCCGACTACGTCCGGGACACCCTCGAGTTCGTCTCCCGGGAGCTGACTCACGAGGAGGGTGGCTTCTTCGCCACGCTGGACGCCCAGAGCGAGGACCCCGAAACCGGCGAGCGCGAGGAGGGGGCCTTCTTCGTCTGGACGCCCGCGGAAGTGCGGGACGTCCTCGAGGACGATCTCGACGCCGAGCTGTTCTGTGCCCGCTACGATATCACCGAGTCGGGCAACTTTGAGGGGCAGAACCAGCCCAACCTCGCGGCCTCGACTTCCGAACTGGCCGACCGGTTCGACCTCGAGGAGCGCGAGGTCCAGGAGCGTCTCGAGAGCGCCCGCGAGAGGCTGTTCGAGGCCCGCGAGGAGCGCCCGCGACCCAATAGGGACGAAAAGGTGCTGGCGGGCTGGAACGGCCTAATGATCTCGACCTGCGCCGAGGCCGCCCTCGCGCTGGGCGAGGATCGCTACGCCGAGATGGCGGTCGACGCCCTCGAGTTCGTCCGCGATCGGCTCTGGGACGCCGAGGAGGGGCGGCTCTCGCGGCGGTACAAGGACGGAGACGTAGCGGTCGATGGCTACCTCGAGGACTACGCCTTCCTCGCTCGCGGGGCGCTGGGCTGCTACGAGGCTACCGGCGAGGTCGACCACCTCGCGTTCGCGCTCGAACTGGCCCGCGGTATCGAGGCCGAGTTCTACGACGCCGAGCGCGAGACGCTGTACTTCACGCCCGAGAGCGGCGAGTCGCTCGTGACCCGGCCCCAGGAGCTGACCGACCAGTCGACGCCCGCCGCCGCGGGCGTCGCGGTCGAGACCCTGCTCGCGCTCGAGGGATTCGCGGGCGAGGACGACGAGTTCGAGGGGATCGCCGCCTCGGTCCTGCGAACCCACGCGGGTCGCCTCGAGTCGAACGCCCTCCAGCACGTCACGCTGTGTCTGGCCGCCGACCGTCTCGAGGCGGGCCCCCTCGAGATCACGGTCGCGGCCGACGACCTGCCCGACGAGTGGCGGGAGGCGTTCGGATCGCGGTACCTGCCCGATCGGCAGTTCGCGCTCCGTCCGCCGACGGCCGAGGGGCTCGAGGAGTGGCTCGCGGCGCTGGGACTCGAGGCCGCACCCCCGATCTGGGCCGGCCGCGAGGCTCGCGACGGCGAGCCGACGCTGTACGTCTGCAGAGATCGGACCTGTTCGCCCCCGACCCACGACGTCGACGAGGCGCTGGACTGGCTCACGGAGTCGGAGGCGGGTGGAGAGCTGGACGACGACGTGCCGTTCTAACGGCTCAGGCCGTTTCGGTCTCGAGTTCGGACTCGAGCTGTCCCGCGATCCAGACGGCCGGCGGGACGTCCTCTTCCTCGACGAACCGGGTGAGCTCCTCGCCCTCGTCGTCCTCGACGACGATCGTCGGAATGTACTCGATATCGTAGGTGTCGACCTTCGGCCCTTCCTTGTTCTCGTCGAGACCGATTTCCTCGATTCGGTCGTCGGGTATCTCGGCTGCCTCGAGCGCCGCCGCGAAGTCGGGCAGCAGCGCTCGGCAGTCCTTACACCAGTCGCCGGCCCAGACCCGGTAGGTCACCTCGTCGCGGTGGGCTGCGAGGGTGTCGACGGCGTCTTCGTAGGAGGCGGCGTCCCACGTCGGGTTCGGTCGCATGGTCTCGAGACTCATACGCAGGGGTTACGTCGTCGGGGGCTTAACGACGGTGTTTCTGGCAGGACGTTCCGGTCACTCGGACGTGCGGAGCGCGACCGTTCGACCTTCCGGATCCGTCCGCGAAGAACTGGTAGATGGCGTACGGTCGAGCGCTGTCGGCTCACGGTCGGCGATCGAAAAGAGCGTGGGTTCTCGAGAGAGGGGAGATCGAGTACGAGCACTGCTACGTGTTTTTATAAATCGAGCGAGAGTCTTGCGCTGATGAGTGTACTCTCGGGGAGAGACGGTCGAATTATGCTGCTCGTGGCCGCGGTCGTCGTCGCTATCGCCGTTAGTGGGGTCGCGCTCTCGTCGGTCGGCGGGGCCGAGGTCCAACCCGCCGCCGGCGATTCCTGGCCGATGGAGGGACACGACTCGGGACAGACGGCGTTCAACCCGAACGCCGTCGGCCCGGACGGTGACGTCGGTCCCGCCTGGATTTCGGTTACCGGCTACGGACCAGGTATAACGGTCGCCAACGACCGAATGTTTGTCGCTGGCGGGGAACGCCGCGGGGCAGTCACCGCCTACGATCCAGCTGAGGGATCCCGGGAGTGGCGGACCCGGCTCGGCGATACGACCTCGTCGAAACCGATCGTCGACGGTGAGACGGTCTACGTCCACGTCTCCGAACAGCAGGGACGGGACGTCGTGGAGGACCGCCACGAAGTAGTGGCGCTGGACGCGGAAACGGGTGACGTCGAGTGGCGGTTCGAAGCCACCGATGACCGCTACGAGTCTACGACCGTCTCCTGGAAGACGCTCACAGTCGCCGACGGTACGCTGTACGTCGTCGGCGAAAACTACGGAGAGAGCCGGACGGACGACGAAGGAGGGTTCGTGCTGTCGATCGACGAGGACGGCGAGGAGCGCTGGCGGACCGATCTCGCCTCGCACGAGATTTCACGCCCCGCAGTCGACGGTGGAACCGTCGTGGTGAGCACGACGGACCTCGAGGACGAACTCGTCGCGTTGGACGCCGCGGATGGCGAAGAGCGGTGGCGGACGGAACACCCCGACGAGGTTCGATTCGCTGCGCCAGCGGTCGACGACGGGTCAGTGTACGTCAACGCCCGAACGCCGCTGGAACTCGACGCCGAGACCGGCGAGGTGACCGCCGACTACGACGTAACCGGGACCCCGTCACGACCGATGGCGATCGCCGACGACCAGCTGTTCGTTCCGGGAGGGGGGAGCCAAGAGTGGGCACCGAGGCAGATATACGCCGTCGAGAGGGCGACCGGCGCCGTCGAGTGGTCGTACGGATCGTCGAGCGAGTTCTCGTCGCGGCCGGTCGTCTCCGACGAGACGGTCTTCGTCGGCGGCTCCGACGGCGTGATGTACGCTCTCGACCGTCAGGACGGAGAGGAGCGGTGGACCTACCGGGTGAATCGTAACTACATGATCAACAACGAGCCGGCCGTCGTCGGGGAGACCCTCTACGTCGGTCCCGTCGATAACCGCGTGTATGCGCTGGTCGAAGGCGGCGACGCACGGGATCCCGTGGTCGTCGGTTTCGTCAGCCGATTCCTTCCCGTCCTCGGTGATTTCGTCGGCTTCTTCGCCGTCGTCGCACTCGCCTATCTCGGCGTCGGAGTGCCGTTCGGTATCGTCGGTGCCATCACCGTACTCGGGATCGTCTCGGGGCTCCGCCTGTCACGGACCCCGCTTCGACTGTTCGCGGCCCGTCTCTTTCGAACGCCCGCCGCCGATGTGAGTCGGCGAACCGAGTTCGCGGGCGCTCTGGTGGCGAGCATCACCGCCGTCCTGGCGGTCGGCGTCGTCTCCGCGCTCACGTTCGGAGCGTTCCCGTTTAACGGGCTGCTTGCAGCCGGTGCCGTCTTCGGCGCCACGTGGGCTGTACTCGCCTACCGGTGGCTTCCGACTCACCCCGACGACCTCGACCGCGAGGCCAGAACCATCAGACGACAGTGGGGCGTTCTCCTGGCCGTCTACGGACTGCTCGTCGGCCTCCTCTATCCACTCGTCGTGTTCGTTGTTCTCATGGGGATTTATTTCGTCTGATGGAGCGTCCGACGGCCGACCGTCTGCGGAACGGGGCGAAAACCCGGCCCTCGAGCGTCGGGGGTGACGCCGTCGAAAGAACCCGGGGCACAAATCCGAGTTCGGTGAGAGATGCGTTCCGAGCCGGTAGTATTTTTACGGGAAGCGAAAGGACTATTATGTATGGTATTCGATGCGATCGGCGATGCCGGCCACGAACAGGTATCGTACTTCACCGATCCGGAGACGGGACTGCGAGCGATCGTCGCGATTCACGACACGACCCTGGGGCCCTCGCTGGGCGGCACGCGGATCCTCGACTACGACTCCGAGGACGCGGCGCTGAAGGACGTCCTCCGGCTCTCGGAGGCGATGACGTACAAGGCGGCCGCGGCCGATCTCCCGCTTGGGGGCGGGAAAGCGGTGATCCTCGGGGACCCCGACGAGGTCAGGACCGAGGCGACCCTCGAGGCCTACGGCCGCGCGGTCGATCGCCTGGGCGGCCGGTACATCACGTCGGTCGACATCAACTCGAGCGCCGCGGAGATGGACGTCGTCGCCCGTCAGACCGACCACGTTGTCGGCGCGAGCGACGGGTTGGAGAACCCGTCGGGAGTGACCGCACACGGCGTGTTCTGCGGGATCCGGGCCTGCGTCGATCACGTCTACGGCCGGGACGACCTCGAGGCCCTCGAGGTCGTCGTCCAGGGGCTGGGGAAGGTCGGGCGGTCGCTCGCCGAGGAGCTGCTCGAGGCCGGGGCCTCGGTGACGGTCTCGGACGTCGACCGAGAGGCCCTCGAGGCGTTCGCGACCGAGCACGGCGCAGACACCGTCGAACCCGACGCGGTGTACGAACGGTCCTGTGACGTCTTCGCGCCGTGTGCGATCGGCGGGATCCTGAACGACGAGACGATCCCCACGCTGGAGTGCGATATCGTCGCGGGCGCCGCGAACAACGTGCTCGCCGAACGACGTCACGCCGAGGCGCTCCGCGAGCACGGGATCCTGTACGCGCCCGACTACGTGATCAACGCCGGCGGGCTGGTCACCGTCGCGAAGGACCACTTCGGGGGCACCTACGAGGAGGCCTACGCGGAGGCCGAGGCGATCGAGGGGCGCCTGCGCGGGATGATCGAACGGGCCGACGAGGAGGGAACGACCGTTCTCGAGGCGGCCGAGGCCTACGCCGAGGAGCGGATCGCGGGCGCGGGCGGCGAGTCGCAGTCGGTGCTACAGCCGTAGGCGCGCCGTCGAGTCGGTTCGTTCGTTCTCAACACCGGCACGTCCTGCGAGGGCCAGTACGGGTTTACGTCTCGGCTTCCTACGCGCTCGCAATGAAGGGAAGTATCCTGGACACGATCGGCTCGCCGCTCGTCCAGGTCGACTCGCCGGAGGGAGCGACCGTCGCCGCCAAGGTCGAATCCTTCAACCCGGGAGGGTCGGCCAAGGATCGGCCGGCCCTCGAGATGATCCGGACCGCCGAACAGGAAGGGCTGATCGGGCCCGGCGACTGGCTCGTCGAACCCACGAGCGGCAACACCGGGATCGGTCTCGCGCTGGTCGCGGCCGCCCGCGGCTACGATCTCACCATCGTCATGCCGGCCTCCAAATCCGAGGAGCGACGACGGATCATGGCCGCCTACGGCGCCGAGCTCGAGCTCGTCGAGGGCGAGATGACGGAGGCCCGCGAGCGCGCCGACGAGCTCGAGGCCCAGGGGGCGGTCCAGCTCGGGCAGTTCGAGAACCCCGCCAACCCGCAGGCCCACTACCGGACCACCGGCGAGGAGATCGTCGAGCAGGTCGGCGACCGCGAGGTCGACGCCTTCGTCGCCGGCGTCGGCACCGGCGGCACCCTCTCGGGAACTGGCCGACGGCTCCGCGAGGAGTTCCCCGAGATGGATATCGTCGCCGTCGAGCCGGCCGAAAACGCCGTCCTCTCGACTGGCGAACCCGGTAACGACGACTTCCAGGGGATGGGGCCCGGCTTCGTCAGCGACAACCTCGACGTCGACCTGATCGACCGCGTCGAGACGGTTCGCCTCGAGGACGCCGAGGACGAGTGTCGCCGCCTCGCCCGCGAAGAGGGGGTCCTCGTCGGCCAATCCAGCGGCGCGACGAGCCTCGTCGCGAACCTGATCGCCGCGGAGATCGCCGAGCCCGAGGCCGACTGCCCCGAGGTACCGGACGTCTTCGACCGCCAGCCCCAGGCGACGCCGGAGACCGACGGCGGAAGTCCCGAGGACTGCCCGCTGGTCGTCACCGTCTTCTGGGACAGCGGCGAGCGCTACCTCTCGACCGGACTGTTCGACTGAGGCTACAGTCGCTCTTTCACCTTGGCGAACCCTCTTTATCTCAGGGACTATCGGTTCGAAGTATGGAACGTCGATCCAGGCGCAGGCTGCTGACCGGGACGGCTGGCACGATCGCCCTCCTCGCCGGCTGCATCGGCGACGATCCGTCGGACGCTAACGACGGGACGGACGACGACGGAACCGAAGACGACGGGACGCCGACCGACGACAACCGGGAGAGCGAGAACGGTGCAGACGACAGCGAGAACGAAGACACCGAGGCGGACGACGGTGAGGAAACCGACGACGACGGGGACGGAAACGGGAACGGTGACGAGGACGGGAGTCCGTCGATCGAGGACGCAGCGTTTACCACCACCCAGCCGCGCTCGGAGCCGGCCGCGACGCTGTTGACCGACCGGGAGGACGCCGACGCGTGGCTCGAGGACCGGGCCGTCGACGAGGAGGCCGCAGCGTTCCTCGAGGAGACCGCGTTCGACGAGGCCTCGCTCGTCGCGCTCGAGGCCCGCGGGCCGAACCTCTGTTACGGACTCGTTCTCGAGACGGCGGCACTCGAGGCGGGAGCGATCCGGCTCGAGGCGCTCGCCGACGACGGCGACGACGCCGGCGGCTGTGCACAACAGGAGATAACGGTGGGTCGGCTGGTGCGAGCCTCCGAGGGCGGCGACCCGGTCGACGAAGGGTCGGTAACGATCGTCGACCACGACGGCGACGCCCACAAGTTCGAACTCGGAACCGGCGAGTAGCATCGATCCGGAAAGAAGCGAGGTCGGGCGCTACGGCGAGTACTCGGCTTCCGTCAGCCGGACGACCAGCGTGTCCGCGACGTCCCGGAGATCGTACTCGGGGAGGTCGCCGTCGGTGCGGCGAACGTACAGCGGTTCGACGAGCCGGGGTCTCGTCGGGGCGACCTCGGTTTCCTCGGCCCCCTCGCCGTCGTCGTCCGCTCCTTCCTCGGGTTCGTCGGGGCGCTCGAGCCCGTAGATCTTGCAGAACTCGCCGGTGTCGCCGGCCTCGAGGGCCCCGTTTCGCAGTTCGTCGGCCAGCGCCCGCGAGAGCCACTCCGTCTCGCTGACCGAGGGCTCCTGGACGAGCGCCTCGTCGACGAACCGGGTGAGATACCAGTCCAGGTCGTTCAGCAGCGAGACCGCCGCGCCGACGCTGACCGTGCGAACGGCGAGGGCGTTCTCGAACGGTCGCTCGAGATCGTAGGTCGCGAGCGCCTCGCGGGAGGTCTCCCTCGAGAGTAGTTCGTACTGGAGGTTCACCTCGGGGTCGCCGACGAGACAGACGCAAGTCACTGTTCGGAGGTGGGTACGTTCCGATAATGGGTGTTTCGTCTCCCGGACGCGTCGCACGGTAAAAATTCGATCGTCGCGCAGGCCGTTAGTATCCCGTGAGCTCGAGGACGTAGAACCCGGTGGTGGCGTCGGCCACGTAGACGCGACCGCTGTCACCGGCGAGCTGACTCTCCGCGCCCCAGGCGAACGGGACGTTGTCCAGCAGATCCAGTCGGGCGGGATCCGCGCTGCGAACCTCGCCGACGCCCTCGGTCGGCATGTACTGGTCGATGCGGACGGGATCTTCGGGATCCGAGACGTCGAACGCCTGAACCCCGGCCTTGTAGTCGCCGCTGAAGACGACGTCCTCCTGGTCGCCGACGCCCCAGTCCGAGAAGTGACCGGTCCACCAGAAGCTCTGCGTCCCGGTCGGCTGCGGGGCGTGTTGCGGGAACTGGAACGAGGACAGGAGTTCGGTCTCCCCGCTGTCGAAATCGACCTCGACGACGTGTTTGTACCCCGGATCGCGGCCGCCGACCTCCTCGCCGAGCAGGACGATGTCCTCCGAGGGGTGGGGAACCGTGTGGTGACACGCCCGAAGCGGGACGTCGGCGTCATCCTGTCGCTCCCGGTAGTCGAACGATGCAACTACTTCGGGGTCGCTCAGATCGCCCAGTTCGATGATCCACAGGCCCGCATCCCAGTGGGCGAGATAGGCGTAGTCGCCCTGGACGTGGGCGGCGTGGATGGTGTGGTCGCCCTGTTGGAAATCGTATACCTCCTCGGGGTCTTCGGGGTCGTTGATGTCGAAGACGACGAACCCGCGTCCGTGACCGCACGTGATGAGGAAGTCGTCGTCGCCGTGGGTGTAGGCCTGCACGTTGTGCGTGCCGCTGCCCGCACCGTCTACGGTGTAATTACCGATGAGTTCGGGGTCGTGCTTGTCTTCCGCATCGACGATCGCCCAATTACCCTCTCCGGGGCCTTCGTTGGCGGTGAAGATCAGCGGCTCCGTAGGGTGGATGTCCGAGTTGCGGATGTCGCCGCCGAAGCCCGTTTCGATCGTCGCCGTCATCTCCGGATCGGTCGGATCCGAGATGTCGACGATCCGTACTTCGGGATCGACCGAGACGAACGACCCGACCGCCGCGAGGTCGAGGTCTTCGTTCACCGCGGCGTGGGTGTTCGCGCCGTCGCGGGCGCCGAGCGTCGAGTGACCGACTAGCTCGAGCCGTGGGCTCCGGCCGCGGCCCCCGCTCGCCGAGGCGACGCCGCTCACGCTTCCGATCGCGCCGACCGCGCCGATCGTTTTCAGTACCGTTCGCCGTTCAACCGACTCCCTGTTGACCACCATAACCATGCTTTCGCTCGACAGGTTTCGTATTGGTACTTGTGATCGTTTGCATTGCTTGAAAGAGAGAGGATAGTTCAAAGTGGACTCTCGAGGAGAATCGATAGCGATACGACGGTTATCCGTCGATCGTTACAGCCGATCGGTGCAGCACTCGGCTCGGAAACCGAGCAAGCGTTTGCAACGCCGTGGCGGTGGGAAGCTAACGGCCTCGAGGACGTGGTCGGACCGTCAGGGCTCGACCAACTCCGCGTTTCGTGCAGCCTCCTCTGCTCGCTCGAAGAGGTCCTCGGGTTCCGCCTCGAGTAGCGGTTTCAGCCGGGCGTTGGTCTCGGCCCGATCGGGCGCGACGCGGTTGCAGCCGGCGTCGATCGTCGACTCCGCGAACGTGCCGATCTCGCGGGCCTGGGCTACGATCTCGGCCTTATCTCGAGTGAGAAGCGGGCGGTGGACCGGCAGGCGGGTCGCGCGGCTCGTGACGCCGAGGTTCTGGACGGTCTGGCTCGACTTCTGGCCGGCGGCCTCGCCGGTGACGATCCCGTGGGCGTCGACGCGCTCGGCCAGCACCTCCGCGGCCCGGTAGAAGAATCGGCGCATCGAGAGCATCCGGCCCTCCTCCATCTCCTCGACGAGCAGCGACATCGTCTCTCCGCCGGGGATCTTGTACACCTGCATGTCGAAGTTGGGGGCGTACCGCGAGAGCACGCGAACGGTCTCCATCGCCCGGGCCTCGTGGTCGATCCCGCCGAACGGCCCCAGGTCGACGTACACCGGGACGATCGGGCTCCCGCGTTTCATCATCTCGTAGGCCGCAACGGGCGAGTCGATCCCGCCGCTGATCATCGCGATCACGGGCTCCTGGGCGCCGAGCGGAAGCCCGCCCGGGCCGGACCGCTCCTCGAGGGAGACGAACGCCCCCTCCCGGCGAACCTCGACGCCGAAGGTCAGATCGGGGTCCTCGAGGTCGACTTCGGGTTCGAACTCGTCGGCGACGGCCGCCCAGATCGCCGATCCGCCCTCCCGGGCGAGGTCCTCGCTGTCGTAGGGCAGGTCCTTGTCGGCCCGTCGGGCGTCGACGGCGAAGCTGCCGCCGTCGTAGCGGGCGCGCGCGGTCTCCTCGAGCGCCTCGAGGATCAGCTCCTTCTCGGTACTGACCGTCAGACACGGGCTGGCAGAGACGACCCCGAACGCGTCGGCCGCCGCGGCCGTCGCGTCCTCGACCGCCGCCTCGGTCGTGTGGATCAACAGTCGACTCCACCGGCGCTCGACCTCCCCGGGAACCGATCGGTCCTCGAGGATCGCTTCGAGATTCTCCGCGAGGAGCCCCTCCATGTACCGCTTGACGGTGTTGCTCTTGGTGTTGATATCCCCGTGGCGGACGAGGACGGTGTCGGCTCCCGGCGGGTGCATACCGGATCGTAGCCGGGCGCGGGTATAAGGGAATTACGAGGGGCGGACGCTAGCGCTCGGCGACCGCGAGGGTTTCCTCGAGGACCGTCCGGATCTCGTCGGTCGCCGCGTCGTCGGTCGCGACCAGCGGCGGGCGGACCTCGTCGGTGGGGATCACGTCGCGGTGGACGAGCCCCATCTTCGTCGCCTGGGCGAACCCGTGGCTCGCGCAGGTCTCGAACAGCGGGGCGATCGCCTCGGCCTGGAGTTCCTGCCCGCGGTCGGTCTCGGCCGCGTCGACCGCCTCGCGGAACGTCCGCGGGACGACGTTCGACAGCGCGTTGATCCCGCCGTCCCCGCCCAGCCGGATCGACGGCACGAGCAGCGAGTCGTAGCCCATCAGACACAGGAACTCCTCGGGGGTCTCCCGAACCAGCGACTGGAAGTACGTGAGGTCGCCGCTCGAGTCCTTGATCCCGACGAACTCGTCCCGTTCGGCGAGAGCCGCGACCGTCTCGGGTTCGATCCGCTGGCCCGTGTACTGGGGGATGTTGTAGAGGACGATCGGCAGGGTCGTCTCCGCGGCGACTCGCTCGAAGAACCGTTCGTTGCCGACGGGGGCGTTCGCGGGGGTGAAGTAGGGCGGCACCAGCGCGGCCGCGTCCGCACCGGCGTCGGCGGCGTTGTCGACGTGGGTGACCGCCTCGTGGACGCTGGTCGCGCCCGAGCAGGCGATCACCGGGCCGTCGGCGTGGTCGACGGTCAGCTCGATCACGCGACGGCGTTCCTCGGGACCGAGACTCGGGAACTCGCCGGAGGTGCCGCAGGCGAAGACGCCGTCGATTCCGCCCTCGCGGAGGTGTGCGAGCAGGTCGACGAGCGCGGCCTCGTCGATTTCGCCGTCGTCGAACGGCGTGACGGTCGGACAGGTGATCCCGCTGAGCGCGTCGTGAAGGTCCATGGAGGAGGCAGCATCGCTCGCGTAAAAATCGTTGCCCTCGCGGCGATACCGCCAGGGTGCGAGACGGCCGGGAGGTCAGGCGGTCGACTCCTCGACGGTCGGGTTCAGGCTCCCGGTGTGGCTGTAGACGCCCGCGACGAGGACCGCACCGGCCAGCAGGGGAACGACGGTGCTCGCCGCGTACATCACCTCGAACCCGATCGTCTCGGCGAACGGCACCGCGATCATCGGCCCGAGTCCGCCGCCGACGTCGCCGAGAACGTTGTTCGTCCCCATCGCCCGTCCCATCCGATCCTCCTCGGTGAGATCCGCCAGCAGGGCGGTCAGCGGACCGCCGACGCCGCCCTGCCCCGCCCCGATCAGCGCGCAGGCGAGCACGACGGCGGGTAGCGAGGGCGCCACCGTCAGGACAGCGAAGCCGACGCAGGCCGTAACCAGAAAGAGGACGAGAATCGGAACCCGTGCGCCGACGGAGTCGCTCAGCGCGCCCCCGATAATCGTAAACACCGCACCGGCCAGCACGGAAACCGCCATCAGCATCCCCGACGTCCCCTGTGCGCCGTACTCGAGGTCGTAGCCGAACGCCGTCGCCGAGATCGTCAGCGCCTCGACCTGCAGGTAGATCACCAGCGTCGAGAACAGAACGCCGACGTACGCGAAGTAGAGCCCGAAGTTGACCAGCCCGACGGTGAGCGCGGGGACGGTCAGCTCGAGGTCCCACGGTTTGACCGAGGAGTCGCGCTCCTCGACGTGGGTCTCGGGGACGACGAAGAAGGCGATGATGCTCGCCAGCCCGGCGAAGGCGGCCGCGAGGACGAACGCCTCGGCGTTGCCGTAGGTCTCGCTGACGACGCCGCCCAGCACGAGTCCCGCGGGAAAGCCGAAGGTGATCCCCGCGCGGACGATCCCCATGCTCGTTCCCCGGGAGCCGGAGTCGCTGACGTCGGCCGTGATCGTGTAGGCCGTCGCGAACACGAGCGCGCTGCCGACGCCCCACATGACTCGAGCGACCATGAACCAGGCCTCGGGGACGTCCGGGAGGAACCACAGCGACGGATGGGCGGCGAGCAGGGCGACGACGTAGCCGAACGTCGCGACGCCCTCGATCGCCAGCCCCGCGATGAACGGTTTCCGGGTGCCGATCCGATCGACGAGCACGCCCGCGGGCGCGTTCGCGACCAGTCTGGTCCAGCGGTTGGCCGCGAGGATCGCCCCGACCATGAACGCCGAGATGCCCAGCACTTCCCCGAGGTTCGGCAGGATCGGGAAGATGACGCCGCCGCCGAACCCGACGAAGAAGGTGCTCGCGACGACGGCGAGGACGACCGACCGGGGGGAGACGTCGAGCGGCTCGCTCGAGTCCGGGGGCGTTTCGGACATGCCAGTGTTTCGATTCGTAACCCGATAGGCCGGACCCGGTCTTGATTATTCCGAAGGACGGAGATCGTGCCGGTAGTTAAAACGTGGTCAGCTCGCCGTCGATCACCTGGCGGGTGATCTCGGTGACGTCGCCGAGTTCGGCGTCGACGATGGCCTCGACGTCGCCCTCGACGTCCTCGAGCGCGACGCCCTCGTCGGTGACGACGTGGACGTCGGCGACGTGGGGCTGGTCGATCGGGCGGCCGATCTGGGAGAGCAGCCGTACACGCAGGTCGCGGATGCCGTCGACGTCGTCGACGACCGACTCGGCGATCGACGTCGAGAGCAGGTTGTAGATCTTCCCGATGTGGTTGACGGGGTTTTTCCCGCTGGTCGCCTCCATCGACATCGAGCGGTTGGGCGTGATGAGGCCGTTCGCGCGGTTGCCCCGACCGACCGAGCCGTCGTCACCCTGCTCGGCAGAGGTCCCGGTCACGGTGAGGTAGATCGAGCCCTCCTCGTAGTCGTCGGCGGTGTTGACGTGGACGTCGACCTCGCGGTCGGTGTGGTCGTCCGCGACCTCGCCGACGAACTCGCGGACCGACTCGACGGCGTCGGCGTACTCGTCCAGGTCGGCGATGTACTCGTCGATCATCGCCGCGGCGACGGTGACGTCGATCCTGTCGCCCTCCCGTTTGCCCATGATCTTCACGTCGGGACCGAGCTCGGGGTGGGTGCTCGCGTACTCGCCGTTCAGTCGGCGCTCGGCCTCGAGGACGATCCGCTCGGTCTCGGTCAGCGGGGCGTGGCCGACGCCGAAACTGGTGTCGTTGGCCATCGGGACGCTCACCTCGTCCTCGCCGAAGACCTCCTGGAGGTCGCCGCTGCCCTCGCCGAGTTTGACGTCGACGACGATGTCCTCGCCGTACTCGAGTTGCGGAACCGTCTCCTCGAGGTACTCGCGGGCGGCCCGCAGCGCGATCGTTTCGGCGGGGATCATCTGCCCCTCGTAGCGTTTGGTCGCGCGGCCGACGATCAGCAGATAGATGGGATCGACGACCTCGCCGCCGCCGAAGGCGGGTGCGGCCTCGCCGGCGACCAGCTGGGTCTCGTCGGTGTTGAAGTGGAGCACCTCGCCGACACGGTCGATGTACTCGCGGGCGAGCGCCCCGGCGACGCTCTCGGCGACGCCGTCACAGATCGAGTCGGGGTGACCGATCCCCTTCCGCTCGACGATCTCGACCTCCTGGTCCTCTACTGCCTGCCGGTCGATCGGCTCGACCCGGATATTCCGCTGACTCATTACTTCGAGTTGACCGAGCGTGGTTCTATAACTTGCGGAAACAGCTCGAGTCGAGAAAATGCGCTCGGGTAATCTCTCCCGGTCAGCCCTCGAGCAACAGCTCCAGATACGACGTCCGGAGCTGCTCGTCGGGATCGAGTCCCAGTCGCTCGAGGATGTCGAACGCGCCCTCGCGTGCGGACTCGAGGTCAGCTTCGCTCGCGACCTCGGTCTCGACTTCGACGTACTCGCCGACGTCGTCGACCCGGTCGAGCGTGATCGTATAGTCCTCGAGTTCGAACCGGTCGCGCTCTTTGCGGACCGTCGCGGCGGGCTCGAACCCCAGCTTCGTCAGGACGGTATCGACCTTCTCGCCGCTGCCGACGGCGGTCTCGACCTCCTCGCGGCTCTTCGAGGCGTCGTCGACGAGAGGGCCCTTGTAGGTGAGTCGAGTCTCGTCGGGATCGTTCTCGGGCCGTTCGGACCGGATCCGAAGCGCCTCGTCGGTCTCCGAAAACGAGCGGTGGGGCGCGTCGTAGTAGGTGTCCTCCTGAACGACGGCGCCGATCGGCGCCGCCTCGAGGTCGTCCAGTCGAGCGCGGACGGCCTCGAGATCGGCGGGGACCTTGACCTCGACCTCGTACATGCGTCGGGGAACGCGGACGGGCCGTAAGTATCGGTCGCTCTCGGGAGAAAACGTCGTACTTAAATGTAGACGGGCGGACGTACAACGTATGACCGAGGAAGAGGAAGCCGAAGCCGAAGCGCAGGCCGATGACGTCGACGAGAACGCAGACGCCGACGAAGCCGAGGGGCTTCAGGCCGGCGACTTCGTCAAGCTCGCCTACACCGCCTACACAACCGAGGACGACCAGCTGGTCGACACGACCGACCCCGAGGTCGCCGAGGAGGAGGGCGTCGCCGACCAGGCCGAGGAGTTCGAGCCGCGAACGCTCGTCCTCGGCGAGGGCCACATCTTCGACGAGGTCGAGGACGCGATCATCGGCGGCGAGGTCGGCGACTCCGGCAGCGTCACGATCGAGGCCGCGGAGGCCTTCGGCGAGTACGATCCGGACGACGTCCAGACCGTCAGCGCCGAGAAGATCGACGAGGACGACCGCTACCCCGGTGCGAACGTCCAGATCGACGGCAAGCAGGGCTACATCAGCACGATCGTCGGCGGCCGCGCCCGCGTCGACTTCAACCACCCGCTCGCGGGTGAGGACGTCGAGTACGAGTACGAGGTCGTCGAGGAGGTCGACGACATCGAACAGCAGGCCGCCGGCCTGTTCGAGATGTATCTCGGGATGGAGCCCGACCTCTGGATCGAGACCGACGAGGTCGAGGAGGAGGTCCCGGTCGAGCCTGACGACGACGAGGACGAGGATGCCGAGCCCGAGTTCGAGACCGAGGTCGTCGAGAAGGAGACGCTCTACCTCGAGGCCACGCCCCAGATGACGATGAACCAGCAGTGGATGATGGGCAAACAGCAGATCGGCCAGGACGTCATCGACAAGCTGGGCGTCGACCGCGTCATCGTCCAGGAGGTCATCGACGGCATGGGCGGCATGGGCATGCCCGGCATGATGGGCGGCATGGGCGGCGCCGGCGGCGAGGCCGACATCGAGGAAGCCCTCGAGGAGGCCGACGTCGACGCCGACGAGATCGTCGAGGAACTCGAAGGCGCCGAGGAGTAACGGCTCCGTTTTTGCGGTTTTCCTAACACCGACCAGACGCGTCACCGTCCGTCCGCTTCGAACGCTTCGAGCCGTCTGGACCAGCAGATAGGAGCACGATTTCGTTGTTCAGAGTGGGAAGTGAAACTCGCGTTACGTAGAGGGAACACAAATACCGACCAACCAGTTGAATTCCCTATTGTTTGTCAAGAGCACTTAATGGTGGTCGTGCGGTCCTGTATCGCTTGGCCCGTCCTCGTGCGTGTCGGCGTAGTCTTCTGGATTCTCTTCGAAGGTTCGCTGGCACGACCGAGAGCAGAGGCGATAGATCGTTCCGTCGTATTCCACGCTCCGGTCGTCCGCCTCGACACGCATCCCGCAAATCGGATCCCGATGCTCGGACGGAGCACCAATCCCTCGCCAGTAGACGAACAGAAGGAAGGCGGACAACGTCAGGAAGACCGTGTTCATGACAAACGTGAAGTCGAACTCGAAGAAAGTCTGGGCGGTCGGATCGGCTTCCCCGACCACCTGCGGAACAAGTCCCAGGTAGCCGAAGAGTTGGCCGATGAGAAACCCGGTCAGCGCCATCGAGACGAAAAAAACGCCGAGGATGTACAGCATGACGTGCCAGCCATAGTATTTCCGAAACACGTTGAGTACGGGAATGGTGATCAGGTCCGAGTAGATGAACGCGATAACGCCGGCGAAGCCAATGCCGCCACTGAACCAGAGTGCGGCGGCAAACGGGACGTTTCCGATGCTTCCCACGAAACTAATCACTGCGATGGTCACGCCCATCACCGCGTTCTGGGCGCTCACAAGTATTCCGTCGCCCTGCATGAATAGCGTGTCCCATACCCACTGCGGGACGAACACGATCACGAACCCTGCGATGAGAAAGCCGAAGATGACGTCTTTGTAGATCATCGACCATTCCTTGCGGTACTGGTTTCCCAGCCGGTACCAGCCACCCCACGATGTCAGCCCGTTACGCCAGTTCCCTCGTGCGGCCAGCCGTTGCTCGTACGTCTCCAGGCATCCTTTCGAGCAGAACCGCAACTTCTCACCGCCGTCTGTCGTGATCGTGTACTCGTCGGTCCCTTCCGTTCCACAGCTCGGGTCCTGGGAGATGTCCGCTTCCCGGTCGCGGGCCTGTAACTCTTCGCGTGCGGTTTCGAACATTTCGGCGGGCAGTGTCGCCCGCACGATGACGTTCACGAGTATTATCAGGAAAATCGCGCCGATCAACTCGCCAAGCAGGAACTGCCAGCCCAGCAGGATCAGTAACATCAGGCCCAGTTCGACAATAATATTCGTGCTGGCGAACATGAACGTAAACACATTTGCCGGGTGCGCGCCCTTCATGAAGAGCCCTTTACCGATGGCGGCCCCGCCGTAGCTGCAGCCGCTACTGGCCGCACCAAAGATCGTTGCCAGTCCGATCCCCTTCGGATCCTGCTCACCGAGGTATGCGGCCATACGCTCTTTCGAGACGTACAACTGAACGAGGCTGGTCACCATCACACCCGACAGAATCGCCCACCCCGCGACCCAGAGATAGCCAAAGCCGATCCGAAACCCGTCGAGGACATCGCCGAGTAACAGCGGGGTATTACTGATCATATAGCGCTCTTGGAAGAGTGTCGACGGGGAGATACATAAACCGATAACCACTACCCGCCGATAGTCATCCCTTCTGGCGGAGTTCCGTACGAGATTCCACCTGTATCCACCAATCCGGCGGG
>NZ_JBLRWX010000052.1:0-6646 GCF_047921035.1 Natronococcus sp. | reverse complement strand
TAATTCTGAACACTACGACGTGCAAGCATTCGTGTTCAGTTAAGGACGAAAGCGCCGATTCGCCGTCCTTCAGACATCTAATCACTGGTTCAAAATAGACGAATTCGGGTTCACCACTGGTCGGTTGGAGACCACGACCCACCTGCGAATATTACTGTCAGTGTTAACCGAACACGAATAGCGAAACATCTCTCGCAACTGGCAGAACCTTCGGCGGTCAGTTTGCACTCTCTACATAACGATTCGACCGGTTCAGATTCACGGACCGGACTGAATAACGAAACCGTATTACCCACTACTGATACGATGGTCAGTTCTCCGATCGAGTCGTCCGATACTGCGGCTACTCCCGCGGGAACGCCGGCAGCGCGTGGGTCGCCGTCACCGAGACGTCGACCGACGTTCCCACGTCGTACCAGTCGTCGTGGGACTGGCGACTCGAGACGCGCTCGCCACCCTCGAGTTCGATCCGGTAGCGGACCGTCTCCCCGTTGAACTGGCGGCCGACGATCCGTCCGTCGCCGGTCGACGACGGCGCTATCGCGACGTCGTCGGGGCGGACGAGGACCTCGACCGCCCGTTCGGTCTCGGGGAGGGAGACGCGGTCGGCGTCGAACCGTCCGATCGGCGTCTCGACGACGCCGTCGGCGAGACGTCCGGGGAGGTAGTCGCCCCGCCCGAGGAAGTCGGCGACCATCCGCGAGGCCGGCTCCATGTACATCGTTCGCGGCGACGCGAGCTGTTCGATCCGGCCGGCGTTCATGACGGCCGTGCGGTCGCCGACCGAGAGCGCCTCCTCCTGGTTGTGGGTGACCCAGACGGCGGTGACGTCGACCTCCTCTAAGATCCGCTGGACGCTGTTTCGCATCCGGGCTCGGAGCCCGGCGTCGAGGTTCGAGAGCGGCTCGTCGAGCAACAGCACCTCGGGGCGGGGCGCAAGCGACCGGGCCAGCGCGACCCGCTGTTTCTGCCCGCCCGAGAGCTCGTCGGGGTAGCTGTCGCGGTACGCCGAGAGACCGACCAGCTCGAGCAGCTCGGCGACTGCGTTCGCTCGCTCCTCGTCGTCGGCGTCCTCGAGCCCGAAGGCGACGTTTTCGGCGACCGTCTTGTGGGGAAAGAGCGCGAACTCCTGGAAGACGATGCCGACGTCGCGCTCCTCGGCGGGGTGGTAGGTCTCCCCGTCCGCGAGCGTCTCCCCGTCGATCCGGATCGTCCCGCCGTCGGGGCGCTCGAGCCCGTCGATCAGCCGCAGGGTCGTCGTCTTCCCGCAGCCCGACGGCCCGAGGAGGGTAAGGATCTCGCCGCGGCGCACCGACAGCGAGATCCCGTCGACCGCGGGACGGCCGTCGTAGCGCTTTCGGACGTCCTCGAGTTCGAGGACGACCTCCCGCTTCCCGGAGTCGGCCTCGCCGTCCGCACTGCCCCCGCTCGAGCCCGCTCTCGCGCCGTCGACGGTCGTCCCGCCGTCCATCACGGCCCGATCGCTCGTCCCGTCCGGACCGGGGAGCGGTTCGTCCCCGTCGCCCGGGACGTCGCGGTCCCGTCGCCACTTCCGGAGGGCCGCCAGCGTCTCGGGGTACTCCCGGGAGACCACCGCGAGGATCGAGAGCCCGGAGAGGAAGACGAGCACCAGCGCCGGGACGGCGGCGTAGCCGTAGTAGGCGTTTCGCTCCGCGGCCCAGATGAACGTCGCGAGCGTGTCGAACCCGATCGGCCGGAGCAGCAGCGTCGCCGGTAGCTCCTTCATCCCGTGAAGAAAGACCAGGGCCGCGCCGGCGACCAGTCCGGGGAACACGAGCGGGAGCGTGATCCGTCGAAACGCCTGGAACGGCGTGTTGCCGAGCGAGCGAGCCGCCTCGGCGAACTTCGGGTTGACGTAGAGGATCGCCGTGCGGGTCGAGCCGACGGCCAGCGGCAGGTAGAGCACGACGTAGGCGAAGACCACGAGCGGCACGGTCTGGTAGGCCGACGGGAGATAGCGGGTGGCGAAGTAGACGAGGCTGAGCCCGATGACGACGCCGGGAACGGCGAAGCCGATGTACGTCGCTCGCTCGAGGATCCCCGAGAGCGGCGAGCGGTGTCGAGCGGCGAGATAGGCTACCGGGAGCGCGAGACAGGCGGCGACGACCGCGGCCAGCGCGGAGACGTAGACCGAGTTGATCGCGTACCCGAGTTCGAACCCGAAGCTGCCGGCGTAGGCGTCCGGCCCGGTGAGCAGCCAGGAGAACAGGAATCCGATCGGGACGAGGATCGCGAGCGCGACGATCGCCGCGGGGACGATCAGCGAGGGCCAGCGCCAGCGACCGAGCCGGATCGTGTACGGACCCGAGTTCCCCCGGGCGCTGCCGTGGATCCGCTCGTGGCTGCGGACCTGGGACTCGACGAGGAGAATCACGAGCGTGATCGCGACGAGATGCAGGGAGAGCATCGCGGCGTAGTCGTGGGCGAGGGCGTTGTACTCGAGGTAGATCTGTCGGGTGAACACGCTGAGCCGGAGGATCGCGGGAACGCCGAAGTCGCCGGCGGTCTCGAGAGCGGTGAGCAACGCGCCCGCGGCGACGGCCGGTTTCACCATCGGGAGGACGATCCGGACGAAGACGCCCTGGATCCCGGTCTCGAGGCTCCGGGCGGCGTCGACGTAGGTCTTGTCCAGCGCCCGGAGCCCCGCGATCGTCGTGAGGTAGACGAACGGGTAGTTGTACAGCGTGAGGACGAACACGGTCCCCGGCATGCCGTAGATTTCGGGCAGGGACTCGACGCCGAGCGGTGCGAGCAGCGACTGCAGCCGGCCCTGAGGACCCCAGACGGAGACGAACGAGAACGCGGAGACGAAGCTGGGGACGACGAGCGGGAGGGAGAGCGCGACGATCCAGAACCGCTTGAACGGGAGGTCCGTGAGGACGGTGAGGAAGGCGAGCGGCACCGCGATCAGTACCGACAGCGTCGTCACTGCGACGATCAGGACGGCCGTATTGAGCAACACGTCGAGCATCCCCCGGCGGAGGACGATCGAGGTTGCCCGCTCGAGGTCGACGCTGAGTGCGACGACGGCGATCCAGACCACCGGGATCACGACCGTCGCGGCGACCGCGCCGGCCAGGAGCGTGAGCCCGACCGGCGTCCGTTCGTCGTCCTCGTCGTCCGCGTCGTCCTCGCGGCGCCGGCGCTCGTCGTCCGGGTAGTCGTCGACGGCCTCGAAGGAGGAAAGCGAGGACATGGGTGTGGACGGAGCCGCTCAGAACGGCACGCCCACGTCCCGCAGGATCTCCTGGGCCGGTTCGGGATCGGCCAGCTCGTTGAGGTCGAACTCGGGAGGTTCGAACTCGTCGGTCGCGGGCACCTCCTCGATCGGCTCGACGCCGTCGATCGTCGGGTACTCCCAGGTCGTCGTCGCGAAGTACTCCTGGGCCTCCGCGGAGACGAGGTGTTCGACGAACGCCTTCGCCGTCGACTGATCGTCGCTATCGGCCATGACGGTCCCGCCGGTAACGTTGTACATCGCGCCGGCGTCGCCGCTCGTGAACGTGATGTCGTAGGCGTCGCCGGGGCTGTCGGCGAGCGTGTAGTGGTTGGTGAGTCCGACGCTGACCTCGCCGTCGGTGACCGCCTGCGCCAGCCCGCTGTCCCCGCCCGGGGAGATCTCGGCGTCCTGGTCGTTCGTCAGGGTTTCGACCCACTCTCGGGCCTCGTCCTCGCCGTGGACGACGATCATCGCCGTCAGGAACGCCTGCGTCGATCCCTGATCGGGGGGCCACATGATGTCGCCGGCGAACCGGTCGTCCTCGGCGTACGCGAAGATGTCGTCCGGAAGGTCGTCGGCGTCGTAGGCCTCGGTGTTGTACGCGGCCGCCCGGTACCGCCTCGTGAACCCGATCCAGTGGCCGTCGGGATCGCGGGATCCCTCGTCGACGTGATCGAGGACGTCCCCCGAGAGTTCGACCGTGTACCCGTCGTTTTTCAGATCGGTCATCGACTGGCTCTCGCTCCCGTAGAAGACGTCCGCCGGCGTCTCGTCCTCGGCCTCGATCGCGCCGACGAGGTCGGCGGTGTCGTCGTAGCGCACCTCGAGCGAGAAGTCGTCGTACTCCGACTCGATGTACTCCATCAGTTCTCCGATTCGGGGCTCGCTCCGACCGGAGTACACCGTGAGTTCCCCGCTCAGATCGGGTAGTTCCTCCATCGGGACGCCACCCGGGTCCGAACGTCCCTCCACGTACTCCGGATCCCCGAGAACGTCCTCGTTGTCGGTTCCGCCGAGACAGCCCGCCGTCAGTCCGATCGCAGTGCCCCCGATCGTCGCGAGTGCGGTGCGTCGAGTCACCACCCTTCGATCCATGTTACCGTGCCTGTACGAGAGGGGTCATAAACCCACGTTTCCGGGTACGTTCGTTCGTTGAACAACCGTACACGCGTGACCGTTTCCTAAACCGACCGATTCCAGTCCACGTGTCGTCCTCCGGCTGCCGCATCGCTCGAGGACAACCGCGGCTCGCCGTCGGAAGCGGACGTTCATGCGATGTCTCGGCTCGTATCGATCGTGACTTCGCCGGTCAGCTCGAGCGTGATCGCCTCCGCGGGCTGGCCGCCGTAGCGGAACTTCGGGACCGAGAGAGCGGTCTCGAGGCGACCCCCTACGCGGTCGGTACGAAGCTCGAAGACCGCGTCGGCGGCGTGGAGAGTTCGGCTCCGGGTTTCGGATTCGGTGCCGCGCAGACAGTGCAGAACCGCGACGCCGTCGGTCTCGAGCAGCCGCTCTTTCAGCTCGTTCAGGAACGCGACGTAGGTGTCGGGATCGGTCCGCTCGAGGCGGTCGACCGTGTCGACGATCAGGAGCCGCTCCTCGCCCAGGTCGGCGACGGCCCGTGAGGCGTCCTCGAGCCCGTCGGTCGGGAGCCGTTCGATCGCCGGTTCGCCGACGGTCGCGGGGGCTACCTCGAGCGCCGACCGGACGGCCCGAACCGACCGTTCGGTGGAGAGGTATCGCGTCTCGCGTGCGGCCGTCAGCTCGTACAGCAGGCGCTCGGACTGGCTCGCGGGGTCGGCGGTGTAGGCGACGAGCGCCCCCCTCGGCAGGCCGCCCTCGAGCTTGCGATCCAGCGCGTCGATCCCGGTCCGGAGCCGATCGGCCATGCGGTCGGCGAGGTTGTGGCAGCGACGGTATAGCTTTTCTCCCCGCGAACAGGGAGATTCAAGGGGTTCGCAGGCCCCGTATCCAACGAGATGCGCCACGACCACGTGATCACGAGCAAACACCTCTCGCGGGCGGACATCGAGACCGTCCTCGACCGGGCCGCCGAGATCGCGGCCGATCCGTCGGCCGTCGCGGATCGTCACGCCGGGGCCCTACTCGGTCTGCTCTTTTTCGAGCCGAGCACGCGAACGAAGATGAGCTTCGAGACCGCGATGAAACGCCTGGGCGGGGATGTCGTCGACATGGGAGGCGTCGAGTCCTCGAGCGTCAAAAAGGGCGAGACGCTCGCCGACACCGTCCGGGTGATCGAGGGGTACACCGACGCGCTCGTCCTGCGCCACCCCAAGGAGGGCGCCGCGACGATGGCCAGCGAGTTCGTCGACGTGCCGCTGTTGAACGCCGGCGACGGGGCCGGACAGCACCCGACACAGACCCTGCTCGATCTGTACACGATTCGGGAGAACGCCGGACTCGACGATATCACGATCGGCATCATGGGCGATCTGAAGTACGGCCGAACCGTCCACTCGCTGGCCTACGCGCTGTCGAACTTCGACACCCGCCAGCACTTCGTCAGCCCGGAGAGCCTGCAGCTCCCACGGGAGGTCGTCTACGACCTCCACCAGCAACAGGGCGGCCGAACGGGGATCCGTGAACACGAGAGCCTCGAGGCGGTGCTGGGCGATCTGGACGTCCTCTACGTGACCCGGATCCAGCGCGAGCGGTTCCCCGACGAGTCGGAGTACCGGAAGGTCGCGGGCGAGTACCGGATCGACACGGAGACGCTCGAGGCCGCGAGCGACGACCTGACGGTGATGCACCCGCTCCCGCGGGTCGACGAGATCGCCCCCGAGGTCGACGACACGAAGTACGCCGCCTACTTCGAGCAGGCCCACAACGGGGTGCCGGTGCGGATGGCGCTGCTCGATCTCCTGTTGAGCGAGAACGGAGGTGTTGGCGATGAGTAACGGGGGCGACGACCGCAGCGAGCACGAGCTGCGGGTCAGCAAGATTCGCAACGGAACCGTCATCGACCACATCAACGGCGGGCAGGCGCTGAACGTCCTCGCGATCCTCGGCATCGACGGCAGCGAGGGCGAGGAGATCTCCGTCGGGATGAACGTCCCCTCGGACCGGCTCGCCCGCAAGGACATCGTCAAGGTCGAGGGTCGGGAGCTGAGCCAGGACGAGGTCGACGTGCTCTCGCTGATCGCGCCCGACGCGACGATCAACATCGTCCGGGAGTACGACGTCGTCGAGAAACACCGCGTCGAGCGCCCCGACGTCGTCGTGGGCGTCCTCTCTTGTCCGAACGACGGCTGCATCTCGACCGGCGAGGAACCCGTCGACTCGCGGTTCGAGGTCGTCGACGACGGGGTTCGGTGTTCGTACTGCGGGACGATCGTCCGGGAGGGGATCGCGTCCCTGATCGAGACCTGAGCCAGTAGCCAACGG
>NZ_JBLRWX010000051.1:0-24695 GCF_047921035.1 Natronococcus sp. | reverse complement strand
GGTGTATACCCTATACGTAACGCGAGTTTCACATGAAGATCTGAATAAAGAAATTATGCTACTACCTACTGGTAACGCTACCCGAGCTCGATTCCTCGCTCCGCCAACAACTCCCGAAACTCCCCCTCCTCGAGCACCGGAACGTCCTCGCTCTCGGCGTCGTCGAGCTTCGTCTGGCCCGGACTGTCGCCGATGACGAGGTAGTCCGTATTCCCCGAGACGCTGCCCGTCGCCGACCCGCCGTGGGCTTCGACGACTTCCTGGGCCTCGCCTCTGGTCACGTCCTCGAGCGAGCCCGTGAAGACGAACGTCAGCCCCTCGAGTTCGTCGCCGCCTGTTTCGAGTTCGGTCTCTTGCGGGGAGACGTGCTCGAGGACGGCGTCGACGGCCGCCGCGTTGGCCTCGCTGGCGAAGAAGTCGTGGATCTGCCCGGCGACGGTCTCGCCGACGTCGTCGACGCCCTCGAGGGACTGGGGGTCGTCCTCGGCGGCCTCTCGAACTGCACCGAAGGTGCCGAACTCGCGGGCCAGCTCGCGGGCGGTCGTCGGGCCGACGTGGGGGATGCCGAGTGCGGAGAGGAAGTCGGCGAGCGGGGGCGCTCTGGCCGAGTCGATCTCTGTGAGCAGGTTCTCGGCGCTCGTCTCGCCCCACCCCTCCAGCTCGACGAGCGCCTCGCGGTCGAGCTCGTAGAGGTCGGCGACGGACTCGAGCAGGCCGGCGTCGACGAGCTGGCGGACGCTTCGCTCGCCCAGCCCCTCGAGGTCGAGCCCGTCGTCGCTCGCGTAGTACTCGATAGATCGGCGAAGCTGGGCATCGCAGGCCAGCCCGCCCGTACAGAAGGCCATCGGCCCGTCGCGCTCGATTGCGCTTCCGCAGACTGGACAGTGATTGGGAAGTTCGTAGTGACTCCCGGGTTCGTTCTCCGCTCCTTTCTCAACGACCTCCTCGACGTACGGGATCACGTCGCCCGCCCGTTGCACGCGAACGGTGTCGCCGACGTCGACGTTCTTTTCGGCGATCTCCTCGGGATTGTGCAGGCTCGCCCGCGAGACGGTGACGCCGCCGACGTCGACGGGCTCGAGCAGGGCGACGGGGGTCACCCGCCCCGTCCGTCCGATCTGGACCGCCACGTCGGCGATCGGGGTCACCTCCGCGCGGGGCGGGAACTTGTAGGCGAACGCGTAGCGGTCGTGTCGGGCCGTCCGGCCCAGCTCCTCGCGGGCCTCGCGGTCGTCGACCTTGATCACGGTGCCGTCGATCTCGTACTCGAGGTCGTCGCGGGCCTCGAGCATCCGGTCTCGGTAGTCGATCGCGTCCTCGATGTCGTCGACGGTTTCGACGTGCTCGTTCACCCGCAGCCCCCACTCGGGGAAGCGCTCGAGCTCCTCGCGGTGGCTCTCGGCGAGCTCGCTGGTCTCGAGGACGTCGAAGTAGAAGACCTCGAGGGGGCGGTTGGCGACCACCGAGGGATCGAGCTGGCGGATCGTCCCCGCGGTCGCGTTCCGGGGGTTGGCGAACGGTTCCTCGCCGCGTTCGATCCGCTCGCGGTTGTGCGCCTGGAAGGCGTCTTTGGGCATATAGACTTCGCCCCGAACGGCGAGGAAGTCGGGGTGGTCGCCGTGCAGTTTCTGCGGAACGGAGCCGATCGTGCGGGCGTTCTTTGTCACGTCGTCGCCCTCGCGGCCGTCCCCGCGGGTGACCGCCCGCTCGAGTCGGCCGTCCTCGTAGACGAACTCCATCGAGACGCCGTCGAACTTGGGCTCGCAGACGTAGTCGACGTCGCCGACCTCCCGTCGCACGCGTGAGTCGAAGTCCCGCACGTCCTCCGACTCGCCGCTTTGCTCGATCGAGAGCATCGGCGCGACGTGCTCGACCGTCTCGAAGGCCTCGATCGGTTCGCCGCCGACGCCGCTGGTCGGGCTGTCGGGACTGGCGAGGTCGAAGGCGTCCTCGAGTTCCTGTAACCGGGCGAACAGCGCGTCGTAGGTTCGGTCGGCGACGAGCGGGTCGTTCTCGACGTAGTACCGTCGGTCGTGCTCGCGGACGGCCTCGCGGAGCAGTTGGACCTGTCGCTCCGCCTCCTCTTCCGAGAGCGCTTCGAGGCGCTCGAACTCGGTCGGGGGGTCCCGGAGATAGGGGTTGTCCGCGTTCTCGTCGGCGAGGGACATTCGTTGCTCGAGGGTTGCGTCGCGGCTCCGTTAACGTTACTGACTGCCGTCGCCGAGCGCGCTCGAGCGAACGACTCCCGTTACTTCCAGGGATTATCGACCAGCCCGCTTCGGGCTCGCGAGCCGACGGCGACCCGGCAGTCCGCCCGCGGAACGGCGATACACAGCAGGACGTAGCCGTCCTCGCGGTGGCGCGGCTTCAGCGCCCGCGGGTCGCGGCGGTACGCGAAGGCGTCGGCGACGTCGGGGTCGTCGGTCGCTTCGGCTGCCGACTCGTCGTCGCTCTCTCCCTCCACCCGGGCGACCTCGAGCACCCGACCCGCACAGGTGCCACAGGCCCCGGTTCGACAGCCGAAGGGAACCGCGCGGTCGGCCCGTTCGCTCGCCTCGAGGACCGTTTCCCCGGCCTCGACCTCGACCGTCCTACTGGAGCCGTCGGACTCTTCGAGGACGACCACGTGTGTCTCCGTCACTGCCAGACGTCGCTGGTGCAGTCGCCGTCGGGCCAGCGGATCTCGTGGGCGCGGGCCGGCCCCTTCGGGCACTCGCCCCAGTCGACCAGGAAGTCCTCGTCGAGCTCGAGGGTGCCGTTTCGGGGGTCGACGTCGGCCTTCAGCATCACCGACCCTTTCTCGGCCTCCTCGGGGTAGAACTGGTCGTCCCACGTCGAGAACAGCGAGGTCGTCCAGTACAGACGCTCGCCGTCGAGGCTGAGCTGGATCATCTGCGTGCCGGCCGCCAGTTCGCGACCCTGTACTTCTTGGACGTCGCCGAAGGTGCCCCCGACCGAAAGCGAGTCGGCCCGTCGCGGGTTCGCGGGGTCGGAGATGTCGTACATCCACAGTTCGCCGTGGAGCCAGTTTGACCCGAACAGGTAGCGGTCGTCCATCGAGATCAGGATGTCCGTCGTCAGCGGCGGGACGGACATCTCCCAGTCCTCGTGCTCGCGGGCCTCGAAGTCGATCGCCTTCTCGGCGCGGTACTCGCCGGCCTCGGTGTCGTACCAGAAGTGGAAGATGTTCGACGACAGCGCCGCCCCGACGAAGCCGTGGGTCGACTCGGGCGTGTGGAGAAAGCGGACCTCCAGTGGGATCTGCCCCTCTTCGCCCAGATCGATCGTCTGCTCGACGGTCCCGTTCTCCCAGTCCCAGAAGTGCAGCCGTCGGCCGTACTTCCCGTCCTCCACGTCCTCGAGGTCGAATCCCGGGTAGTAGGTCTTGGGTGCGGCCCACTCCGTCGAGATCATCACGTTCTGGCGGGGCTGGTACCAGTAGTCGTAGTTCATCTCGATCTCGCCCGGCGGCTCCCAGCGGCCCTCGATCTCGAAGTCGTGGTTAAGCTCGAGGAAGCCGCCCGGCAGTTCGCCGTCGGCGTCGCCGAGCATGCTGATGATGATCTTCCCGTCGGGGACGCAGTGGACGGTGTGGGGCGCCGAGAGGTCGTACTCGAAGACCTCCTCGGGCTCGATCACCTCGACCAGTTCGGGATTTCGACGGTTCTTCGTGTCGATCACGTGGATGCGGGAGGATCGCTGGCCGGGGACGATCAGATGTCGGCGCTCGAGGCCCTCGACGTGACACGACGACGAGCAGGCGTTCCATCCGAAGTGGTGGAGTTCGTCGCCCTTCTCGGGCATCTCGAGGCGGTCGACGATCTCGCAGTAGGTCTCGGAGTCGGGGTCGAGGTCGACGACGGCGACGAAGTCGGGCTCGTCGATGTCGGTTCCGGTGTAGAGGCTCATCACGTAGGCGAGTTCCTCGCGCTCGCCCTCCTCGAGGGCAGCCTGCGGTGTGGCGTAGCCCGGACCCTCGTGGCCGTGGTGTTCGTGATCGTGGCCCGGTTCGGCGTCGGTGGGATTGTCAGCATCACTCATGATTGGGCGTACCACGAACGTGGGGATAAAGCTGCCCGCGACCGAGGGACTATCCCCAGGGGCTGTCGCCGAGCTGGCTCCGAACCATCGGGCCGACCTCGATCCGACAGTCGGCATGGGGATGGGCGATACACAGCAGCGCGTAGCCATCGGCCCGATCGGACTCCTCGAGCGCCCGCGGCGGGCGCCGGTAGTCGACGGCGCTTGCGGCGTCGGGCTGCTCGTCGCTCTCGCCCCGGTTCCCCTCGACGGCGAGCACCCGCCCCACGCAGGCCGTACAGGTCCCCTTTCGACAGTCGTAGGGCAGCCGGATCCCCTCGCGCAGGGCCGCCTCGAGGACCGTTTCCTGAGGATCGACCGCCACCGTTTCGCTCCGGCCGTCGGGCCACTCGAGCGTGACGTCGTGGCCGCTCATCGCTCGCCCCTCGTCGGTCGCCCCTCGACTGATCGGTTCATGGAGAGCAGTACGCTTCGCGGGCTGAAAAGCGTAGAGCCGTACCGGCCGGATTCGTTGCAGTCGGCCCGACGGTGGAACCGAGTTTCGGCGACGATCCGCCGATACCCAGTCTTTACCCGCACCGACTCCGTAGACGCCGACAGATGGAACAGGGAACGGAGTACGGGCTGGTCGACCTCGAGGAGGTCGACACGCCAGGGGACGAGTGGGAGGAGATCGACGTCTCGGATACCGAGGCCGACCGGATCGCCCGCAAGCGCGACCGGGAGTTCGAGCAGTTCGAGGAGCGGATCAAGGACGCCGACCAGTTCAAGGTCGAGCAGTCGGTGTTCGACGACGCGACGCTGGCGGCGCTGTACAAACTCGTCCAGGACGGCTACGTCGAAGCCTTCGGGGGGCCGCTGTCGACCGGCAAGGAGGCGAACGTCTACCACGCCCTCGGCGACGACCGCGAGGTCGCCGTCAAGGTCTACCGCATCAACGCCTCGAACTTCCGGCAGATGCGCGACTACCTCGAGGGCGACCCGCGCTTCGAGGGGCTGGGCGGCAAGAAGAAAGACGTCGTGCTCGCCTGGACGAAAAAGGAGCTAGCGAACCTCCGGCGGGCGAAGAAAGCCGGCATCAGGGTGCCGGAACCGATCGCCACCGAGCGAAACGTCCTCGTGATGGAGTACATCGGCAACGAGGACGGCCGCGCGAAACGCCTCGGCGAGGTTCACATCGAGAACCCCGAAACGGCCTACGGCGTCATGCGCGAGTACATGCGCCGGCTCTACTCGGCGGGGATCGTCCACGGCGACCTGAGCGAGTACAACGTCGTCTTCCACGAGGGCCAGCTCGTCGTCATCGACCTCGGGCAGGCCGTCACCGTCCACCACCCCAACAGTCGGGACTTCCTCGAGCGCGACTGCGAGAACGTCGCGAACTTCTTCTCCCGGCAGGGCGTCGAGACCGACCCCGACGAACTGCTCGAGTTCGTCACGAACCCGGAGCCGGACCCGTCTCGAGACTGACCGCCAGCGTCGCCCGTCTCCGGTCCCCGAACGCCTTAGTTACTCGCCGACGGGCCTCCACGTATGAACATCGGGATCGTCTCCGACACCCACGACAACGTCGACGCGGCCGAGCGCGCAGCCGACGCTTTCGACGAGGAGGGCGTCGAGGTCGTCATCCACTGCGGCGACTTCGTCGCACCGCCCCTGCTCTCGGCGTTCGAGGGGTACGAACTCCACGGCGTGCTCGGGAACAACGACGGCGAAATCTCGGGCCTCGAGGCGACGTTCGACGCCCTCGGCGAGGGAAGCGAACTCCACGGCCGGTTCGCCGACCTCGAGTTCGGCGGGCTCTCCGTCGCGGTACTCCACGGGGAGTCGAAGGCAGAGGTCGAAGCGCTCGCCGCAGCCGAGGCGTACGACGTCGTCTGCTACGGCCACCACCACCGGCGCGAACACACTGAACTCGGCGAGACGACGCTGCTCAACCCGGGCGCCCACTTCCCGACGGTTCCCGACGAGCACCGAACCGTCGCCGTCGTCGACACCGAGACCGGATCGGTTCGGTTCCGGTCGGTCGCCGCCCCGTCCGACGACCGGTAACTGCGGGAGTCGCGGGCTATTTATCCGCAGTGACCGTTACACCGGTATGGGAAGAGACCGTCGCGATCGGACCCCCGGCCGGCGGACCCGTCCCGCCTACACGCGAAAGCGCCAGTCGTGGTACGGGTACGGAACGATAGCCAACCTGGAGAAGAGCCGCTTTGGCTGCTTTCTTCACGACGTGACGTCGATCTTCGGCGAGGTGTCGATTCTCGGACTCCCGATATTGTTGGTCGTCTCGGTGAGCGATTCGACCGCGAGCTACGGGGTGACGACGGCCGCGATCGTCGCCTGGCTGACGATGGTGCTGGTGGGCGCCCTCGTTCGTGGAGGATGGGTCCGGCCGCCGGGAACGGAAACCCTCGGCTGGCTCACGTTCTCCCCGGCGCTGATCGCCCTTCGATTCGTCCACTACAACACCGTCCTCGCCGTCGCTGCCTACGGCGGCGTCGCGGTCGCGACCGTCGTCGGCGTTCCGCTGCTGTCGGTCACCGTGGCGGTCGCCGTCGGGGTGGGATCGATGCTCGTGCTTCCGGCGATCGGGGAGTCGATCGCCCGTTCCCGTCGCCCGTAACCCGATCAGTCGCGTCTTCTCACATGAACATCCGGTCCATCGGCAAGTGGCGTTCCTCCGGGCTCCCGCTCTCCGCCTCGAGGGTCTCGATGCGATCGGCGAGTTCGTCGTAGTAGCGGTTCATCGACTCCGATCGCTCGCGGAGCTGTCGGTCGTCGACCTCGAGCCCGTACCCCTCGCGGAGGAACTCGAGGAACCGAACGGCGGCGTCGAAGTCCGGCCCCGGCGGATGAATCGGCGTGACGATCGTTCCGAGGGGTGGCAGCTCGCCGTCCAGGCTTCGGGTCGTGAACTCGGCCGGAACGCCGTCGAGGACGCCGCCGCGAAGCGGTGCGAACTCGGATTTATCGAGCCGTCGCTCCCGGTACTTGGGCGTCGCGACGAAGAAGACCGCGTGTTCGTCGGGCCCGTGGGGGAACGGGACGCCGTGGAGGAGGACGATCTCCTCGAGTTCGCTCGAGGCCACGAGGGTACCGACGGCGTCGGCGAGTGCCGGCCCGGCCCACACCGGGACGACGACCTCGCTGACGAGCACGCAGAGATCGTGATCGGTCGCCGCGTAGAGGCGTATCGGCCACCTGGGCGTCCCGTCCTCGAAGGGGGTGACCGTCGGCAGGTTTCGGGAACGGACGTGACCGACCTGCTCGAACTCGAGTTGGGTGAGCAGATGATCCGTCGCGGTGAGCCCCGCGAGCCCGAAATTCGAGAGGCCGACGAGGAGCGTTCCCTCGAGCGATCGGTCGTCCGAAACGGCGATCTCGTACCGCGGTTCGGTCGCCATGCTGGGGGTACGCCGAAACGGCGTATAGTCGTTGCACCGTCGATAGCGGACCAAGGTCTTAACGTCGCTGAGCGAATACTGGAGGGCATGAAGCACGTGAAGATTCCGCAGGACCGCATCGGCGTCCTCATCGGCGAGGGCGGCGAGACGATGCGCGAGATCGAGGCGGCAGCGGAGGTCCGCCTGGACATCGACTCGGAGAACGGCTCCGTCGCCGTCGAAACCGTCGGCGATCCCGTTCGCGGACTCAAGGGACCTGAAATCGTTCGCGCGATCGGTCGCGGCTTTCCGCCCGAGGAGGCGCTGCAGCTGCTCGAGGACGACATGATGCAGCTCGATATTGTCGACATCGACGCCGCCGCACGCAATAAAAACGACATGAAACGCAAGAAGGGCCGGCTCATCGGCGAGGACGGCCGCACCCGTGAACTCATGGAGGAGCTCTCGGGGGCCGACGTCGTCATCTACGGTTCGACGCTCGGCGCGATCGGCACCCCGCCGGAGGTCGACGCCGTCCGTACGGCCGCCGAGATGCTGCTCGACGGGGCGCCCCACGGAACGGTGTACTCGTTCCTCGAGGAGCGCCACAACGAGATGAAACACCAGGGGATGCAGTACCACCGCTACTCCGGTGGCGAATCCTGATCGCTCGCGGCTCGGTCGGAACGCGTTTTCCTCGCGCTTCTTCCATATAAATAGCACAGCGAGAGCCGTCTCCGAATCCCCGTACTGAACCGTTGTGTGAGGGATTGTACCATCCAATAACGAAGCTTTTATATAGAATAGCAATCAATCCATCGGATGACTATGGCACAACAGCAGATGGGCAACCAGCCCCTTATTGTACTCTCGGAGGACAGCCAGCGAACGTCCGGCAAGGACGCCCAGTCGATGAACGTCCAGGCCGGCAAGGCCGTCGCCGAGTCGGTACGGACCACGCTCGGTCCGAAAGGGATGGACAAGATGCTCGTCGACTCCTCGGGCAACGTCATCGTCACGAACGACGGCGTGACGCTGCTCTCGGAGATGGAGATCGACCACCCCGCGGCCGACATGATCGTCGAAGTCGCCGAGACCCAGGAGGACGAGGTCGGCGACGGCACCACGAGCGCCGTCGTCGTCGCCGGTGAGCTCCTGAGCCAGGCCGAGGACCTCCTCGACCAGGACATCCACGCGACCACCCTCGCCCAGGGGTACCGCCAGGCCGCCGAGGAGGCCACCGAAGCACTCGAGGAGATCGCTGTCGACGTCGACGAGGACGACGAGGAGATCCTCCACCAGATCGCTGCGACGGCGATGACCGGCAAGGGCGCCGAGAGCGCCCGCGACCTGCTCGCGGAACTCGTCGTCAACGCCGTCCAGTCGGTCGCCGACGACGACGAGGTCGACACGGACAACATCAAAGTCGAGAAGGTCGTCGGCGGCTCGATCGAGAACTCCGAGCTCGTCGAGGGCGTCATCGTCGACAAGGAGCGCGTCTCCGAGAACATGCCGTACTTCGCCGAGGACGCCAACGTCGCGATCGTCGACGGCGACCTCGAGATCAAGGAAACCGAGATCGACGCCGAGGTCAACGTCACCGACCCCGACCAGCTCGAGCAGTTCCTCGAGCAGGAGGAGAAACAGCTCCAGGAGATGGCCCAGAAGGTCGCCGACGCCGGCGCCGACGTCGTCTTCGTCGACGGCGGCATCGACGACATGGCCCAGCACTACCTGGCCCAGGAGGGAATCATCGCCGTCCGTCGCGTCAAGTCCAGCGACCAGAACCAGCTGGCCCGCGCGACCGGCGCCACGCCCGTCACCAGCGTCGACGACCTGACCGAGGACGACCTCGGCTTCGCCGGCAGCGTCGCCCAGAAGGAGATCGCCGGCGACCAGCGCATCTTCGTCGAGGACGTCGACGACGCCAAGGCCGTCACCCTGATCCTCCGGGGCGGCACCGAGCACGTCATCGACGAGGTCGACCGCGCCATCGAGGACTCCCTCGGTGTCGTGCGAACGACCCTCGAGGACGGCAAAGTCCTCGCGGGCGGCGGCGCCCCGGAGGTCGAGCTCTCGCTGGCTCTGCGCGACTACGCCGACTCCGTCGGCGGGCGCGAGCAGCTCGCCGTCGAGGCGTTCGCGGACGCCCTCGAAGTCATCCCGCGCACCCTCGCTGAGAACGCCGGCCTCGACCCCATCGACTCGCTGGTCGAGCTCCGCGCGGCCCACGACGGCGGCAACGAGGCTGCCGGACTGGACGCCTTCACGGGCGACACGATCGACATGGGCGAGGAAGGCGTCTACGAGCCGCTTCGCGTGAAGACCCAGGCGATCGAGTCGGCCACCGAGGCCGCGGTCATGCTGCTGCGCATCGACGACGTCATCGCCGCGGGCGACCTCGCGGTCGCCGACGACGACGACGACGAGGAGATGCCGCCGGGCGGCGGCGGTATGGGCGGCGGCATGGGCGGCATGGGCGGCGGTATGGGCGGCATGATGTAGGCGAGGTTCGACGAACCTCAAATACACGAGCGGGCAGGGCGCGACCCGCGAGATGTAAACCCGGCCCGCTTACCCACCCTGCCGTTCGACCGAAGCAACGCACCGTTCGATCGATTCGTCGGCCCGAACTCGAGTTCTTTTGCCAGTTCACTCGAGGAGGACGCCGTCCGTCAGTTAGCACCACTTAAGTAGCAGCCCGCAATATTCGCCGATATGCAGACGCTTCTCCTGGACAGCGACGACGTCGACGAGCACGCGCGGATGGCGGACGTCATCAGCGCGGTTGAAGACGCCTTCGGCGCCTACGAACGCGGCGACGCACAGATGCCCGCCAAGTCCTACATCGACCTCCCGCAGTACAACGGCGACTTCCGGTCGATGCCCGCCTACCTCGACGCGGGCGAGTGGGACGCCGCGGGCGTCAAGTGGGTCAACGTCCACCCCGACAATCCCACCGACCACGACCTGCCGACCGTCCTGGGAACGATGATCTACTCCGATCCCGAGACCGCCTACCCGCTCGCGATCATGGACGGCACGGCGCTGACGATGAAACGCACCGGCGCGGCGGCGGCCGTCGCGACCGATTATCTCGCCGTTCCCGACGCCACGTCGATGGGGATCGTCGGCGCGGGCGTCCAGTCGTACACCCAGCTCGAGGCGATCAGCGAGATCCGCCCGATCGAGGAGGTCGTCGTCAGCGACCTCGACGACGAGCGCGTCCAGCGGTTCATCGACGCCTACGACGACGAGTTCGACGTCCGCGCGGGCTCGATCTCCGAGGCGGGTCACTGCGACGTCCTCTCGACGGTGACGCCGGTCCGGGATCCCGTCGTCGGCCTCGAGGACGTCGGCGATCACACCCACGTCAACGCCATCGGCGCCGACGCCGAGGGGAAACACGAGCTGACCGACGAGCTGCTGCTCGAGTCGACGATCGTCATCGACGATCACAAGCAGTGTACCCACTCCGGCGAGGTCAACGTGCCCTACAACGAGGGAACGCTCACGGACGACGACATCTACGGCGAGATCGGCGAACTCGTCGTCGGCCAGAAGGCGGCCCGCACCGACGACACCGGCGTCACGGTCTTCGACTCGACCGGGCTCGCGATCCAGGACGTCGCGGCGGCCCGCGTCGTCTACGAGGACGCCCGCGAACACGAGGCCGGCTTCGACTTCGGACTGATCCACACCGATACGTAGCGACGCCGGTACCGGGGCAGCCCGAACCCGCTCCTCATTCTTCGTCCGGGAGCCGACGCAGGATCGATCCCCTGATCGGGAGCCGATCGCAGTAGTGAACGGTGGGGTCGTCGGTCGGCGACGGAAGCCCGTTGGCCGCGAACATCGTGTTCTCGCGGATCGTCGCCTCGGCCGGCTGGAGCGGCCACGGATCGTGGGCGATCTCGCCCGCCATCACGCCGTCGCCCGACGGTGCGTAGAAGCGCCGTCGCTCGGTGAGCCAGTAGGCGAGCGAATCGGTTCGGGGAACTGAGACGTCGCCGGTAGGGCGGTACGACGCCACGAACCGGGCCGGATCGCCCGTCTTCGACCGACGGCGCTCGCTCGAGAACTCGATTCGATCCCCGTCGTCCTCGAGGGACATCCGGGCGGTGTAAACCGGAAGTCGGGTCGCGCGACCGATCGGTTCGCCGACCGCCGGGTTGTCGACGTCGACGCTGAAAAAATAGAGGGCGGGGTCGCCACGGTGTCGCACGTACGTGCGAACGTTGAGTTCGGTAATGCTGAACCTCGCGAGCGAGGGCGTCCCTCGCAGTCCGGCGTCGGCGAGGACGAACGGCAACACGCTCAGCCAGGCCCGTCCGTCCCGAGTCTCGAGGGTGAGCTGGTCGGGAACGTGGGGTCGGAGCGCCTCGGGATCGATCGGCCAGTGGACGAACAGCCCCTTCCGCCACGTCATCGCGGCGACGTAGGGTGCCTTCGGGCTCGAGACGCCGGAAACTGGCCACCGTGCGGGGTCCGACTGCGCTCTGCCGTCGTGTCTCATTCGGTGTCTCCACTACCCACGGGCGCGGAAATAAAAGAACAGCCTGCCCGTTCCACGCTCGCCGGCGTGGTCGCGGTCAGTTCTCGGCGCCGTCCTCGATCTCGATCGCCGGCCGTCCGGGTTCGGCGTTTTTCAGGACGGTCTCGTCGACCTCTTCGGCGCGACGAACGGCAACCGGGGCCTCGAACTCCCGCTCGAGCAGCCACGCGGCCGACTCGAGGGCCTCGTGTTCCTCGTCGGGCTCGAGGGTCGTCGACAGCGCCTCGCGCTCGGCCTGCAGGTCCTGGCCGTAGTCGGCCGCGGCGTCGCCCTGCTCGCGGATGTGCGACTCCTGCATCAGCTCGCCGATCAGGTTCGGGGCGTCGCTCTCGATCGCGATCTCTAAGGCGTCGTACTTCCAGTCGGGCGCGACGACGACGTCGATCGCCTGGGGGTCCTCGATGCCGGCGACGTCGACGATGTCCCGGACGTCCTCGCGGGTGTTCTCGACCAGCTGGCGGCGCTTCCGGACGTGATTGCGGTCGACCTCGGCGGTCGGCCACTCGGCCTCGGCGACGAACCCCTCGTAGCCCAGTTCGTCGTACAGCTCCTCGGCGATGTGGGGTGCGACGGGCGCCAGCAGCCGGACGACCGCCGACAGTCCTCGCTCGTAGGTGTCGGCGTGGGGTTCGGCGTAGTCCGCGTACTGCCGGAGCGTCCGCACCAGGTCCTGGACCTCCCGAAGCGCCCGGTTGAACGTCAGCTCGTCGTACTTCTCGGTCGCGATGGCGACCGTCGCGTCGATCTCGCCGTCGACGTAGCTCGCGACGGCGTCGTCCTCCCCGTCCGGCTCGTTCGCTGTGTAGTCCTCGACCATCCTCTGCAGGCGCGTCAGGAAGGCGTACGTCGAGCGCACGCCCTCCTCGCTCCAGTCGAAGTCGCGCTCGGGCTGGGCGGCCTGCATCATGAACAGGCGGGCGGTGTCGGCGCCGTACTCCTCGACGATCCGCTGGGGCGAGACGACGTTCCCCTTCGATTTCGACATCTTCTCGCCCTCGAGCTGAACCATCCCCTGGGCGAGCAGGTTCGTGAAGGGCTCGCGGTGTTCGAGACCCTCGTGGTCGGCCAGCACCTTCGTAAAGAATCGCGAGTACAGCAGGTGCATCACGGCGTGTTCGATCCCGCCGACGTACTGGTCGACGGGCATCCAGTCGTTGGCCCGCTCGAGGTCGAAGGGGGCCTCCTCGAGATCCGGCGAGACGTACCGCAGGAAGTACCACGAGGAGTCGACGAAGGTGTCCATCGTGTCGGTCTCGCGGGTGGCGGCCCCGCCGCAGTCGGGACAGGTCGTCTCCTTCCACTCCTCGGCCGCGTCCAGCGGGTTGCCGGTGGTGTTGATGAACTCCGGCAACTCGACGGGAAGCTCCTCCTCGGGGAGGACGACCGATCCACAGCCGTCGTGACAGTGGACGACCGGGATCGGCGTCCCCCAGTAGCGCTGCCGGGAGATCCCCCAGTCCCGCAGCTGGTACTGGGTGGTCCACTCGGCGGTGTCGATATCGTCGGTCAGCCGTTCGCGGGCGACGTCGCTCTCGAGGCCGGAGTACTCCCCGGAGTTGACGAGCACGCCGTCCTCGGTGTAGGCCTCCTCGCCGACGTCGGGCGCTTCGGGAACGGTTTCGCCGTCCCAGTCGTCGGGTTCGGGGGCGACGACGGGAACGATCTCCTCGTCCATCTTCGTCGCGAAGGCGTGGTCGCGCTCGTCGTGGCCCGGCACCGCCATCAGCGCGCCCGTCCCGACGTCGGAGAGGACGAAGTCGGCGACGTAGACGGGGATCTCCTCACCGGTGACGGGATTCGTGGCGGTCAGATCGGTCTCGATGCCGTTGGGCTCGTCACCTTCCGGATCCGCCTCGTGGCGGACGAACTGGTGGATCTCGTCGTCCGATTCGGCCAACTCCTCGCTGATCGGGTGGTCCGGCGCGAGCGCGAAGAACGTCGCGCCGTGGATGGTGTCGACGCGGGTCGTAAAGGCTTCGACGGTGCCGTGGCCTTCCACCGAGAACTCGAGTTCGGTCCCCTCCTGGCGCCCGATCCAGTTGCGCTGCATCTGACGCACCGAGTTGGGCCACCCCTCGAGGTCGTCGATGTCCTCGAGCAGTTCGTCGGCGTACTCGGTGATCTTCAGGAACCACTGCTCGAGTTCGCGCTCCTCGACCGGCGTATCGCAGCGCCAGCAGAGTTCGGCCTCGCCCTCGACCTGCTCGTCGGCCAGGACGGTCTCGCACTCGGGACACCAGTTGACCTCGGCGTCCCGTCGGTCGACCAGCCCCTCCTCGTGGAACCGGGCGAAGAGCCACTGGTTCCACCTGTAGTAGTCGGGCGTGCAGGTGGCGATCTCGCGGTCCCAGTCGTAGCCGAAGCCCATCGACTCCATCTGGCCGCGCATCGTCTCGATGCAGTCGAACGTCCAGTCTCGCGGGTTGGTGTCGCGCTCCTTGGCCGCGTTCTCGGCGGGGAGGCCGAACGCGTCCCACCCCATCGGGTGGAGCACGTCGTCGCCCTGCAGCCGCCGGAATCGGGCGTAGGCGTCCGTGATCGTGTAGTTTCGGACGTGGCCCATGTGGAGTTTCCCCGACGGGTAGGGGTACATCCCGAGGACGTACGTCGGATCCTCGACGTCGTCGGACGTCCGGTAGACGTCCGCCTCGTCCCACGCCTCCTGCCAGCGTCGTTCGACCGCCGCGTGGTCGTATCCCGCGTCGCTCATCTGTTTATATACGTGTGGTAGCGTCGTCGTCGTATAGCTTTCTATACGGTCGGCGGACCGTCCCTCGAGGTGGCGAATTCTGAAAAAGGTCTTCGAGCGCGTTTCGTCTCCGCCCTCGAGCGCAGAACGGGCCGAGGACGACTATTCGATGTCGATCGCTCTCGAATCGTCGCCGCCCTCGACTTTCGGCAGTCGGACCGTCAGAACGCCGTTCTCGAAGCTCGCCGACACCGACTCCTCCTCGACCGGCTCCGGAAGACGGATCCGGCGGTTGACCGACGTTCGGGTTCGCTCGCGTCGGATGTACCGTTCGGAGGCGTGCTCGAGTTCGTCGGCGCGCTCGGCCTCGAGGCGCAGCGTCCCCTCGGCGAGAGTGAGTTCGATATCGTCGGTGTCGTAGCCGGGCAGGTCGGCCGTGACGACGTACTCCTCGGCCCTGTCGGCGACGTCGACCGGTACCGAGCCCGGCACCTGAAGCCCGCCGCTGCCCATCCCGCCTTCGACCTGCTTGCTGACGCGGTCGAGCATCTCCTCGATCTCCTCGAACGGGTTTCGTCGCATACCTCGGCGTAGGTGCTCGACAGGGATAAATTCTGCTCGAAACGGAGTTCGAAAAGGACCACGCGAACAGGTGGCTCGGCTCCTCCGTTTTCTTTGCTCCGATCTCGAGGAGGCGTGGTCCGTATCGTCGTGCTCGGCTCTCGACACGCGATACGCCGTCTGGCTGATCACCGGACTTGCTATCGTCCAGCGACGTCAGTGCGTTCAACGTTCGAGTTTATAAATACTGTGCTTGGTATACTCACGCACTCTCCGTCGTCGATCCGCCGAGGTTCGTCGCGTTCCCTCGAGACGGCTACAGTGGTCGCTCTCGGAGCCGAAGTGGAACGGATCGGGAGAAACGACTACTCGGGGAGGGTTACGCGCCCGTCCTCGAGCGCGTCGAGCAGGACCTGTCGGGCGTGGCCGTCCGGGTCGATGTCCTCGTAGGCGGCCTTGACCTCGCCGTCGCCGATGAAAAACGTCGTCCGCGCGGTCGCGCCGTTTCGAACCTCCACGTCGAACGCCTCGGCGAGTTCGGCGTCGGGATCCGCCAGCAGGTCGAACTCGAGACCCTCCGACTCGCAGAAGGACTGGTGGGAGTCGACGTCGTCCGTCGAGACGCCGTAGACGTCGACGCCCGCCTCGTGGTAGGTCTCGAGTTCGCGCTGGAACTGGGTCGCCTCGGTCGTACAGCCGGGCGTCTCGTCGCGCGGGTAAAAGTAGAGGACCGTGGGGTGGTCGAACTCGAGGACGACCTCCTCGCCGTCCTGGTTGCGCGCGGTGACGGTCGGTGCGTCGTCGCCTGCGATGAGTGCCATACCCCCAATACGGCGGGTGGGTGAAAAACGATTTGGACAGCGACCCGCGGAAGCTACGAGAGGTCGGCGTCGCGGAAGCGGAGGTAGCCGACCGCGAGCGGGAGGACGATCCACGCGAGGAGGACGGCGACCAGAAACAGCGGTTCGTGGACGAGCGCCTCGGTCGTTCCCGTCGGAGTCTGGTCAGTCTGGGTCGCACTGACTCCATCCTCCGTCGCCGTGATCGCGATCTGGCTCGCCTCAGGCAGGAACACGTCTCCACTCGTACTCATCGCGGTGAGGGGATTGAGGTGATCGACGACGGCGATCCACGTCGGCGGGTCGGCGCTCGGAAGGCTCCGAGTGACCGCGTAGTAGAGCCCGTCGACGACGTACGACCAGAGAACGGTCGCGAGGAGGTATCCTCCGATGGCGACGCTGATCGCTCGAGTTCTCGTCCCGGCGACGGCCGAAATCCCGACCGCGATCGAGACGATCGCCGCTACTGAGAGGAGGACGAACAGCACGTACGCCCCGATCGGGACGAGCGGTGGGAGTCCGACCGCCACCGCAATCATCCCGATCGCAGCCAGAAACCCGCCCAGGACGGCGACCGCGAGGACGGCCGTCCGGCCGACGAACTTCCCCAATAGGACGTCCAGTCGGGAGTGGGGAAGTCCGAGCAGGAACTTCACATTGCCCGTCTCGCGCTCGCCGACGATCGCCTGATACCCGACCAGGAGACCGAGTATCGGCAAAACGACCTCCGTCGCCGGACCCTCGAGAAAGCGCGCCGCGAGTTCGGGATCCGGATCCTCGACGACCGCCAGCACGATCCCCTGTGCCAGGACGATAAACCCGAGAAAGATCGCGGTGGCGACCCACAGCGCTCTCGAGCGAACCGCATCGGCGACGTCCTTGCGCGCGATGTCAACGACCGTCATCGGCTCGCCTCCGCGACGCCTTGCTCGAACAGCGACTCGAGCGACCGTTCTTCGGCGACGAAATCCTCGATCGTGGCGTGTGCCTCGATCGCTCGGAAGACGTCGGCTTTCGCGGCCCCACTCGAGAGCGAGATGGAGAGAGAAGGTGCTTCGGGGCCGCTATCGGTAACCGCACACCCTGTGACCGATTCGACCGATTCAACGGCGGTCAGAAGTTCTTGGAAAACGGCGTTGGTCTCGACCTCGAGTTTGACTGCAGCGCCGGCTTTAGACTTGAGTTCCTCGAGATCCCCGCTCATCCGGAGTTCACCGTCGACGAGAATCCCGATGCGATCGCTGACTTCCTCGACCTGCTCGAGAACGTGGCTCGAGAAGAAGACAGCCGCACCGCGATCCCGCTCCTCGACGACGATTTCCCTGAGAAGTCGAATCCCGGCCGGATCGAGTCCGCTCGAGGGTTCGTCGAGTACGAGCAGCTCGGGCTCGCCGACTAGTGCCAACGCTATTCGCAGTCGCTGTTTCATCCCCGTCGAGTACTCGCCCACCGGTCGCTGAACTGCAGTTGTCTCGAGTTCGACGCGGTCGGCCAGCGCGTCCGGATCGTCGCTCGCTCCCATCGAATCGATAGCGAAGCGGAGATGCTTTCGTCCCGAGAGCCGATCATACAGCTGATATTGCTCCGGTAACACGCCGATTCGGCGTTTGATCTCGGCGGATTCCTTCCGGACGTCTCTGCCGAGGACTCGAGCAGTCCCATCGGTCGGGTGTACGTACGATAGCAACATCGCGATCGTCGTCGACTTACCGGCACCGTTCGGGCCGAGAAACCCGTACACCTCGCCGGCCTCTACCTCGAGATCGATCTTCGAGACGACGGTCTGCGATCCATACTGCTTCGTCAGGTCGTTCGTCCGTATTGCACTCATCGGCTTTTCACTAGCTACCCTATAGTACTTATTTGTGAAAGTTATTATTATCGGATTATTCTTTGAGAGAATTTAGACGATAACCGAGTAGTACGGTGACCGATGCGACTACCAGTACGAGTAGCACGAACGGAGATACGGTAGCGGTCGCCCAGTTTCCACCGAACAGGAAACTGGCTTCGGCGTACTCGTAGCTAATTATCGCCCGTTCCGGCTGCGTTTCGGTGGGCTCGATCGAGACCACCTGGGTGTGAAACACGGTGTTCCAGACAGCGTGAAGTACGACCGCGTTCCAGACGCTTTCGGTGTAGTAGGTGACGAGCGCGTACAGCAGCCCCGCTGAGGTTGTGACCAGCACGTAGAGTTCCGACGCGCCGGTGCCCGCGACCTTGCCGTTATGCAGCAATCCGAACAGTATCGACGTCAACACGATCGCTGCCGGCCATCCCCAGTTGTGGCCTATAAACGAGAGCAGATACCCGCGAAACACGATCTCCTCCGTTGTCGCGGCGAGCAGTCCCAACAGCACCGCACTGAGCAGTACTCTCGAGAGAAACCGCCTGTCGCTGACGTGTGCCTCGAGCGTCCCCGACAAGCCTACGACGCTACCGACCGTGACGGCTCCGACGAGGACGACGGCAACCCCCGCCCACCGAAGGATCGATCGGCTGGGGACCGTAATAAACAGCGCTTCGCGTGGGATTCCGACGAGCCCTGGAACGAGGAGATAGACGATCAGTGCGACCGGGATGCCGATCAGTGCCCCCTCCGCTTCCGGAAGGAGCCAGGGAATCGAAAGGAGGCTGTTTGCGACGATGTGGGAACCGATCAGTACTGTAAACATGACTGCGAGCAGAATCAATGACAGGGTCGCGACTCTCCACTCCTCGACGGCTTCGACGGGACTGTTGCGATCCGGGCTCATAGGTTCGGTATTCTCTTGGTCGGTCTCTGGGGATCAACCGCCCTTTCGACTCGATTCGGCAGCCTCTCGTTACGGCCAAAACGGGTTGGTGATAGGGCTGTTCCTCTGGGCGTCGCGTTCAGAAGGATCCGATTTCGATACTGAGACTGCCGCTCAGCGTATCGCCATCGTATCCCGCGCTGATATATTGTAGCATGGGTATATCACCCGAGTCTGAATGGGCTCGCTTTCGCTTATAAACTTGAAAGAGAACGTGGTACCGAGAGTACGTCCTCGTCACAGATGTCTGCGAGAGTATATGTACGATCACGAGGCCTACGCTTCGCTGTATGACCGAGAACAATGATCCGACGACACGGCCGATCATCTCCGTCGAGAATCTAGTCGTGGCGTACGAACGAAGCGAAGAGACGGTTCGTGCAGTCGACGGTGTCGATCTGCAGATCGAACCGGGAACGATCGTCGGACTGATCGGACCGAACGGTGCCGGAAAGACGACGTTGCTCAAGACGTTACTCGGGTTAGTCTCTCCGACGGGAGGACGTGTTCGAGTCGACGGAACCGACGTTGCGGAGCATCCGCATCGCGCTCACGCGACGATGGCTGCGGTACTCGAGGGCGCCCGAAGCACGTACTGGCGGCTGACGGTCCGGGAGAACCTCGAGTTTTTCAGCCGGATGAACGCTGCGGGACGCGGTGACGAGCGCGAGCGCATCCACGCGGCTATCGACCGATTGAACCTCACCGATCTCTCGGAAAAAGTAGTCAACGACCTCTCTCGTGGACAGAAACAGCGAGTCTCGATTGCCACAGCGCTGGTCCAGAACGTCGACGTGCTGTTTCTCGACGAACCGACGCTCGGACTCGACACCGAGGCGTCCCTCGAGCTCCAGGCGCTGCTCGTCGAACTCACGGAGCAACGGGGGATGACGATCGTACTTTCGAGCCACGATCTTGACGCGATCGAGTCGGTCTGTGATCGAGGGATCGTCCTCGACGGCGGCCACATCGTGGCGGACGACGACGTCGAAAATTTGGTCGACGTCTTCCGAACGGAAGTGTACGAACTGGTCGTCGAAGGAGCGCTGCCGTCGGCAGCGCGAAGCGAGATTGACCGGACGTACGAACTCGTTTCCTGTACTGAACGTCGGGATCGAACGACGCTGGAAGTCGCCGTTCCGGACGCTGGCCGCATCCACGAGCTAACCGGGACGGTCGTGGCACACGGGTCGCAGATCGAATCGGTACGGACTCTCGAGGGAAGCCTCGAAACCGTCCTCGACTCGCTCGCGTTCGATCGGTCACGGGCCGAGGATCGCCGTTCACTTCGAAGCACGCTATGAGTGGTAGCGATCCAAGGACGCTGTCAGCACTCACCTCGGCGCTATCGGCGCTGGTACGACGGGACCTGCTCATCATGCGACGGTATCCGCTGAACACCGCTGGCGCGGTACTGGGTCTGTACGCGCTGTTCCTTCTCGTCTACGTCGGCGGGCGCTCGCTCGTCGGCCCGAGTTTCGGCGAGACGCTCGGTGCGCTGATCGTCGGCTTCTTCCTGTTCGTCATGGCGAACGCCTCCTACCAGTCGCTCGCGGGACTGTTCGCGACCGAGGCGAAGTGGGGAACCCTCGAACAGCTGTACCTTTCGCCGATCGGCTTCGGTCGCATCGCGGTGTTGCTGTCGCTCAGTTCGCTGTTAGTAACCTTCTCGGTTGGATTCGCGATGCTCGCGTTGATGCTCCTGACGACGGGGGAGTCGATCTCGCTCGACCTCCTCAGTATCGTTCCGATCGTCGTCCTCACGCTTCTGTCGACGATCGGGCTCGGGCTGCTGTTCGGCGGTGCCACGGTCCGCTACAAGAACGTTAGCGCGATCTTTGGTCTCGTCAAGTTCGCGCTCGTCGCCTGTATCGCCCTCGGCCCCGCTTCAGCGGAGTTCGTCGTGCTGAAGCTACTCCCGCTCACGCAGGGGAGTTACCTGCTGCAACGGGTAATGAACGAAGGGATCCGTCTCTGGGAACTCGAGCCCGTCGAACTCTCGGTGCTCGTGCTCGTGGGGATTACGTACTTCGTTCTCGGCTACGTTCTCTTCCGGTCCTGTACCGACCGCGCTCGAGCAGCCGGAGTGATGGGCCACTACTGATTCTCGCCGGCTGCGCTGCGGGCACCCCTCACTCACTCGACGACGTGCTCGAGGTCGTACGACCCGAGCCGTCGCACCCAGCCCTTCTCGGCTAACTCCTCGATGTCCTCGAGCGCCTCGATCGTCCGGGACTCGTACAGCCCCGCCTCGACGTCGATGTGGAAGACGTAGTCGCCGAGTCGCTGGCCGCTGGGGCGTGACTCGACCCGCGAGAGGTTGATGTCCCGCTCGGCGAAGGGCTCGAGCAACTCGAGCAGGAGTCCGGGGTAGTTCGCGTTCGGGTAGACGACGAACGTCGACTTCCCGCCGCCGGTCGAGCGCTCGTCGGCGGGCGCGAGCGCGAAAAAGCGCGTCGCGTTCGAGTCCTGGTCCTGGATGTCCTCGGCGAGCACCTCGAGTCCGTTCTCGATGTCGGCGTTCGCGGGGTGGCCGATCCCCGCGATCGAGGGGTCGTCGCGGGCGAACTCGACGCCCTGGGCGGTGCTGGCGACGGCCTCGAGGGTCGCGTCGGGGTACTCGCGCTCGAGGTAGGAGCGACACTGCGCGAGCGCCTGGGAGTGGCTGGCGATCATGTCGAACTCCGGGCCCTGGGCGAGCAGGGCGTGGCGGATCGGGGTGACGATCTCGCGGACGATCGCGACGTCGTACTCCGCGACGGCGTCGAGACTCTCCGTGACGCTGCCCTCGATGCTGTTCTCGATGGGGACGATTCCGCGGTCGTACTCCCCGGTCGCGACGGCCTCGACGATCGAGGTGACCGACTGCCGGAAGCCGATCTCGTCGTCGTCGGCGATCGCGCTCGCTGCCCGGTGCGAGTAGGTCCCTTCGGGACCGAGCGTGACTGTACGCATTACCTCGGTCTTTGCCGGACCGCGCCAAAAACGCGTCGGAGCAGTCGGACGCGTTCGGCCCGGCCGATCGTTCGACTCGCCTCGAGGTCGGAGCCCGATTCGCGACCGAACGTTCGACTCGCGGCTCGGGACGGCGTCGTTCTCCGCAAAACAATCGATTCTCGGACGGCTACTCCTCGAGGTGGTCGATTCCCTTCTTGGCGACGTTCGCTTCCGTGATCTCGTCGGGCATCCAGTCGGGTTTGTCGTCGGGAGCCGTCTCCTCCCACGCCCAACCGTCGTAGATGTGAACCTTGTCGGTGCCTTTCTCCCGCAGTCGGAGTTCGACGCGATCGGCCGCGTCCTCGCTCGAGCCGGGCTCGAGTCGGCGGGCCGCCTTGAGCGCGGCCTGGCGCGGCGTGTTTCCCGAGAAGACGCTCGTCTCGTCGCCGCCCGATTCTCGCAGTGCGAAGTTTCGCTTTCCGTCCTCACGTACCATAGTTTTAGCCTCCATGTCAGTTCTGCACACGATCAGACATAAAGATATCCCCCAAAATCGACGGACTGCGCCACTATCTTTAAGTGATCCCGTCGGATCGGTTCGGTCACTGTTCCGTCCGAGGCGGCGCCACGGTGTGATCGTGTAGCGTGATTCGAACCCGAAACGAGGTCATTCGCTGTGTCGTAGAAAACACTTAAGTATATCCTACGGCGAAGTGCGACCTAGAATCCCGCGATGGTCCGGAAAAAGAAGTTGAGTCCAAGCGGTGCGAAAGACGAAGACGGCAACTACCACAACGTCCATCTGAACCTCCACGAGGACGAACTCGCAGTCGCGGGTATGGATATCGGCGACGAAGTTTTCGTTCGCGTCCGGGACGGGAAGATCATCATCCAGAAGGCCAACGAAGAAGAGGTAGAACACGAGTTCTAGCCCGCCGTCTCTCTTTTCGAACGGATGGACACGTACTACGGGTGCCCCCGGTGTGATAGAGACCCGTCCCACGCTTTCCTGAAGCGACGGCATCGTTGAGCCGGTCGAGAGTCGAGCGAATACTGTGCGAACTTGAATACGTGGGTCTCCAGCACGTAAAGATATTTGTCCCAGATGTTTTCGCTATTTTCTAATCTTATATATCATCTATCCCTGTTAATTGCTCTCGAGGTAATACTCACGAGAGCTAATGACACGGAATCCAGACATTATCGAACCGAGCGACGCCGACGATCGTCTGCCGAGCAACCCCTTCGAGGATGCGGATATCGACCGCCGAACGTTCCTCAGCCTCTCCGCAGCAACCGGAGCTGCGCTCGCGGTACCGGGAGCGGCGAGCGCGGACGTAACCGGCGACCCGATGACCGACGAGTACGCGTTCGTCGTCAACCACACGCCCGACGACTACGAGGCGGCGACCGTCATCGAATTCACCGACGCAGCGTCGCTCGAGGCCTTCGCCGAGGAGTTCGAGAAGGAACCCGATTCGGATCTCGAGCGTGCGCCGAAGGCGGTCACTCGCGAGTCGCCGACCCCCGCCGCACACGCCCACCTCACGGCCGACGAGGTCGAGGACGTCCTCGACCTCGAGGGAGTCGAACGGATGGATTTCTCACCCGGCGCGAACCCCTGGTGGAAACTCGAGGCCCCTTACGAGGACGGCATATTCCCGCCGGTCGAGGAAGCCAGAAACTACCTCTCCTACGAGGAGACCGCGCGGGCGCTCGAGCACCTCGAGGCGCAACACGAGGACCGAGTCCGCGTCGAGACGATCGGCCAGTCGCCGGGCTGGGAGAACCTGTACACCGACGAGGTCGATCCGCGGGACATCTACGTCGCCGAGGTCACGAACGACGTCGGCGACGACGCCTCCTTCGCCGAGAAGGAGAAGGTCGTCTACTCGCTGAACATCCACGGCGACGAACGCGCCGGGACCGAGGCCGGCTCTCGGCTGCTCGAGGAGATCGCCGCGGGCGAGGCCGAGGCGTTCGAGCCGCTGCTCGACGACGTCGTCTTGCTGTTCCTGTTTACGAATCCCGACGGCTGGGTCTCGCGAAAACCCCAGACCCACATCCCGTGGGTTGAGGACCACGACACCAACTTCCAGCGCGGCAACGCGAGTATCGTCGACGGGTCGGCGATCGACACCAATCGCCAGTATCCGACGATCGGCTGGACGGACCCGAGCTTTTGGCCCGCCGAACCCGAGAATACGCCCGACGTCCGACCCGGGTACGAGGACGATGATCTCGGGTACGCGGACGTCGTTCCGGACTCGCTGGCGATCGTCGAGCACTTCCGCGGGTACGACAACGTCGAGTTCCTCTGTGACTACCACGGGATGTACACCGCCGACCACATGGTGTTCAACCTCGAGACGAACGCCCCGTTCGACCACGACGGCACGCACGACCTGGACGAGGTCAACATCCGTATCGGCGAAGGGATGGAAGCCGAGTGGGGCGGCGTCGATGCGATCGCCGACGATATCGCGACCGCCGGCGAGGAGAGGTACGGCGCCCCCTCGGTCCCGAACGGTGACAGCTACGGCGGCCTGTTCGACTGGGGAACGATCTACGATTCGCTGTCATACCAGATCACCGGCGGATTCCTCTGCTGGGCCGGCCAACCGGAGAAGTTCGGCGGGCTCGGCGCGGTCACGGTTGCACCCGAGGTAATCCTCTCGAACCACTACACCGACGCCCAGAAGGAGTGGAAACCCTACTGGGTCCGCCACTACGAGGAAGCCTATCGAATCTCGATACGGGAGTACGCCGAGATGGCGGCCCGCGAGACGAACGCGACCGTCGCCACCGGCGGCCAGGACACAGCCTACGTCACGACCGACGCGTTGACGCGCACGTCGGCCGACCTTCCCCACACCGACGAGGGACCCGGCC
>NZ_JBLRWX010000050.1:0-24973 GCF_047921035.1 Natronococcus sp. | reverse complement strand
CTGATACGGATTGCTGTAACTATTTACCGCCGATCGCCAGAACGGGGTCGGCGATCGGCGGTAATTGACTACAGTAAACCGTATGAGGTCGTCGTCTCCGTTCTACGAACTACTGAAAAGGATCAAATCTCTCCGTTGTTCGAATGACGATTCTGACCGATCTCACACTGTGATTGATAGATCAAGATCGGGATCGGCATTGATGATGGCTGAAAGCTGGGGCAGTATCTGATCGAACCGGGGAGTTGGTTCCACCAGCTGCTGTTCCTGATCGTAGCCGACGAGCGATTGGTCCGCTAACTTCGGGAGATGCACGTGGTGCAGCGCCAGCCGAATCCGTTCTGTTTCTTCTTCGGGAACCTCTGCAAGAGGCGTGTGATGATTGTGTTTGAGGATCGCCTTCGTGAGATCGGTTACCGTTACCGATCGTTTCTCGTGTGCGAGTGTTGCGAGGATGATGCGACGGTGTTGCGCTTGACACAGTTCGAGAACCGTGTCGAACTCGGTAGTAGACCCAACCACGAAAGAAGAAAACACACCTTTGCATAAAAGGAGGCGTGCTGTATAGTACTACTTCGAGTGGTGGAGTCCAGACGGTGCGCAACCGGAGAATCACTCCTCATCGTCGTCCTCACCCGGGTGGCTGATCGTCAACGTACTCGTAATAAGATTGTTGTGTGCAGCGCGAAATCGGTTCGAGAGCGTCTGCTGGGCCACCCCCATTCGATCCGCCAGTTCGTGCATGGTCACCGCTCGTGGAACCTCGTAGTAGCCTGCTTCGAGCGCAGCGACCAGCGTCTCGCGTTGCTTCGGTGTGAGACCGTATTGGCCGCTCGCTATCGGCTGCTCCTGTTCCTGGATTGATTTGAGTTCATACGAAATACCGTTCTCACTACAGTACTCTTGAAATTCCGAGAGCGCGTCCCGACTGTCGAATCGCATCCGTAGCTCCCACTCTTCCGCTTTCCCGATTGCTCGAAGGATCGTCGCCCCGAGTTCGACGTAGGCGTAGATGATGCTCTCGACGTTTTCCGTCCACTCACCACGGTACAGTTTCGCCCCGTCAGCTTCATCGATACTAGTGATGTTTGCCACGGAGTCGTCGTCCTGAAACGCCGCTTCGAACTCCGCGTGATCGCCACCGCTCACCCAGAAATACGGCATAAGCCGATCTTCCATCGTCGCCACAACCTGCTCGACCTCGACGATCATCTGTGGAGCCGCTGTGAGTGCATGATGCAAGGCGAGATCGTCCGATTTGACGGAAAACTCGGCAATAACGCTCATACCCTTAATTGGTCGTCAAGCATATATATCGCAGTCGAACGTCTGTGCTATACGCACGTTCTGTCCCGAACCGGTTCCCGGAGAGTTACCGACCGAACCGCCTCGAGCGGTTGCAGTACTCCCGGACCGCCCGCAGGAAGTCCCGTTTGCGAAAGTCTCGCCAGTTGACGTCGGTGAAGTACAGTTCGGAGTAGACCGACTGCCAGATCATGAAATCCGAGAGCCGTTCGGCGCCCGTCTTGATCACGAGGTCGGGCTCGGAGGGGAAGACGAGGTGGTCCTCGACGCGCTCGTCGTCGATCTCGTCGGGCTCGAGCTCGCCCGCGTCGACGCTCTCGGCCAGCGTTCGAACGGCGCTCGTGAACTCGTGTTTGCCGCCGAGACCGATCCCGATCTGGATCGGCGCGTCGGCCTGTGTCGGGTCGTCGGGGGTGCGAACGGCGACTTCGCGAGGAGCGTCGACGGCCTCGAGCTCCCGCCGCAGGGCGGGGATCGCGGCGGCGTCGAGGACGCTGACGTAGACCGTCACGCGGGCGGCGTACTCGAACGCCCAGTCGAAAAACGCCGAGAGCGTCTCGTAGGCGCCGCGCTCGAGCAGGTCGCGTTCGGTGATCACGAGCGCGACGTGGTCGGGGCTGTCGGCATCGTGACGGGCGATGCGAACGGAGAGGTAGCGCTCGTACAGACCCACACCCTCCCGTTTCCGGGCCGATGGCATACCGGTTACGGGTTCGGTCGATCGAACCCAAACGCTCGAGCCAGCCCCGCTACCTGCTGCAAATCGGGCTCGAGCCGGTTCACGAAGGTTCAAGTAATCCCCACAGAAAGGACCGATTACCGTGACAGAACCCGTCCGGCGAGCCGGCGTCTTCGCGCTGCTGTGTACGCTCTCGCTCGCCGTTCCGCTCTTCGGTCCCGAGATCGCGGCGGCGCTGGCCGCGGTCGTTCTGCTCGGAGCGGTCGCCGTTACGGACGGGCCGATCTTCGATCTGCTCGCCTACCCCGACGACTACGAGGACGGGCGCCTCTACGGGCTCGTGGCGTTCGTGCTCGCCGGCGTCGCGCTCGGCTTGCTCGCCGTCCAGTCCTCGATGACGACCGCGGTGTTCGTCGGGACGGTGTTTCTGATCGGCTACGGGAACTTCGGCGAGCGACTCGTCCGAACGCGATCCGACAGCGACGTCGTCCACGCCGCGGGGTTCTGTCTCGTCGCGACCGTCGCGGCCGTCGTCGGCCAGGCGGCGACGGTCAGCTTCACCGGCGGCTCGATCCAGTCGGCCCTGCCGACGATCCTGTTTCTCGCCGCCAGCGGCGCCCTGCTCGCCGCGCTCCTCCGGGACGTCCTGTTGCTCTACGACGATCCCGTCGTCATGCTGTCGGTCGGGCTGTTGCTCTGGCTGCTCGCGGAGCTCGATCCCGCCCTCGGCGCGACCGGGATCGCGATCGCGCTGGCGATCACCGCCGCGCTCGGCTACGCCTCCTACGCCCTCGAGACGGCGTCGATCGCCGGGATGCTCACCGGCGTCCTGCTCGGCCTGCTGACGATCGTGCTCGGGGGGTACGGCTGGTTCGTCGTCCTCATCTCCTTCTTCGCGATCGGCGGGCTCTCGACGAAGTTTCGCTACGATCGCAAGGAAGACTTGGGCGTCGCCGAGGACAACAACGGCGCCCGCGGGACCGGCAACGTCCTCGGTAACGCGGCCGTCGGGCTCGTCGCCGTCCTCGGCTACGCCGCCAGCGAGGCCGCCTTCCTCCCGGTCGACGCCGAACTGTTCCTGTTCGCGTTCGCCGGCTCCGTCGCGACCGCGATGAGCGACACCCTCTCGAGCGAGATCGGCAGCGTCTTCGAGCAGCCGCGGCTGATCACCACGCTCGAGCCCGTCGAACCCGGCACCGACGGCGGGGTCACCTGGCAAGGGGAGGTCGCCGGCGTCGTCGGCGCGGCGATCGTCGCGGTCACCTCCTACGCGCTGTTTCCCGAGGTCGGCGTCGTCGGCGCGGCGATCATCGTCGCAGCCGGCTTCGTCGGGATGACCGTCGACAGCCTCCTCGGGGCGACCCTCGAGGGACCGCTGCTCGGCAATCAGGGCGTCAACTTCCTGGCGACGCTGTCGGGCGCGCTCGTCTGTGCACTGCTCGGCCTGTCGTTCGCGATCCTCGGCTAATCCTTCGATCCCGGGCGCTCGCAAGGGTCGGGCGTCGAGTCGTCGACCCACCCCGTCGCGCGGAGCTGATCCTCGCCGGTGGCGGCGGTGACGGCGAACATCATCAGCACCCAGAAACCGAGCAGGGCGACCGCGGCGAAAGCTGATGGAGGCATGAACGTTCGGACTCGGTCCCGCTCGATTATCAACTCCTCGGACGGCGAGGACGCTGCGAGCGACTCACAAACTCGGTGAGCGGTCACTCCGTCGGCGGCGCGTCGGCGACGTCGTCGGCCGCGTGGACCTGCACCGCCGTCGGCCGCTTGGTGAACTGGCCCAGCGAGCGGGCGACGATCCTGTCGACACCGCGGTCGGCGGCGAGGTCCAGCAGTCGCTGGTCGAGGATCTCGTCGAGAACGATCGTCGTCGGCACCGTCTCGGCCGCCTCGAGCGCGTCGTAGACGTCGCTCGCGGGCGCCTCCTCGAGGACGTCGCCGTCGGCATCGAGGAACCGGACCTGGTCGGTGTCGCCGGCGATCACGAGGGTCGCGTGACCATAGACGGTCTGTGGCCCCTCGTCGACCGACGACTCGGCCGTCGCCGGGTCGGCACTCGGAGAACTCGTCTCGGCCTCCGGCGACGGGTCGGTCTCCCCGGCGGCGCTCGAGTCCGTCCCCGACGACCGGGTCGCGTCCGTCCGGCGGTTCGATCCGGTCGGCGGGTCGTCCGGGGACTCCTCGTCGAGAGTGTGTGGGGACGACGCGGGCGGTGCCGGCGTCGCGCTCCCGTCGGTCGCGGCGACGGCCTCTCGTGGTTCGTTGAGCCCCGAGACGCTGTCGTAGGGCACCTTGTTCCGCAGCGCGGCGAACAGCTGGTGGTGGTCGAGTTCCTCGACGGACTCGCCTGCGGGGGCGAACGCGACGTAGTCGATTTCGCCGACCTGAGAGAGTTCCTCGAAGATCAGGTCGCCGCCCCGGTCGCCGTCGAGGAAGACGGTGACCGTGCGGTGGCGAGTCAGTTCGGCCACTGCGTCGGGAACGTTCGTCCCCTCGACGGCGATGGCGTTCTTGACGCCGTACTTCAGCAGGGTCAGCACGTCCGACCGGCCCTCGACGACGATGATCGCGTCGCTGTCCGTAACTCGTGGGCCGGCCGGCAGCCCCTCGTACTCGGTGATGTCCTCGACGCGGACGTGCTGGCGCACCTCCGCTAAGATCTCCTCGGAGGTCATCACGCTGTCGTCGAACCCGGTTCGCAGGAGTTCCTTCGCGCGGTCGACGACCTCCTTGCGTTTGGCCGCGCGGACGTCCTCGATCTCGCGGACCTCGAGGGAGGCCCGGCAGGGACCGACGCGGGTAATCGTCTCGAGCGAGGCCGCGAGCGTCGCCGTCTCCACCTTGTCGAGGCTGGTCGCGATGGTGAGCGTTCCGTGTGACTGGCCCTTGGTGCTGGTTATTTCGACGTCGATACGGCCGACTTTCTGTGACTGGCGGAGGTCGCGGAGGTCGAGTTCGTCGCCCAGCAGGCCCTCCGTCTGGCCGAAGATCGCACCGACGACGTCGCTTCGCTCGACCACCCCGTCAGCCGTCACGTTCGCGTGGATATGGTATTTCGAGGTGTCTTCCATGGAGATCTGCCCCCGGCGGGACGGGGACACCGAGACGAGACCGCACGTCCGGACAGTTACCTAGAGTGAGGGCAGTGAGACGCAAATAGCTGTTGACCTGTGGACGCCCGGATAGCGGGGCGGTCGCCTGCGGCCCCGAGGATCAGTACGCCGGACGGGTCCAGTACCAGTAACACGTGACCGCGAGCAACACCGCCAGCCCGCCCAGAAAGAACAGCAGTCCGGGCGGTGCGGTCGCAAACACCGCCTCCGCGGTCTCGGCGCCGCCCTCGAGGATCGCGTCGATCCCGTCGACGCCGTCCCCGTTCGGGTCGCTCGCGCCGGGGTCGTCCGTCCGACCCGACTCGTCGGCGTCCTCGCTGGCGATGCCGACCCCCTCGTCCTCGCTCGCGGCGTCCCCGCCGTCGGCCGCTCCCGGCGACGCCCCGTCCCGTCCGAACCAGCGGGTGACGCCGTACTGGACGAGCAGGCTCGCACCCGCCAGCGCGGCGAGGCCGCCGACGAACCGCGAGAGAACGGCTCGGAGCTGCGAGGCTTTCGACTCGTCGCTGGTGACGATCAGCGGGCCGTCGGTCGTCGCGTAGACGCTCATCTCGTTGCCCCGCGAGGAGTACCAGGTGTCGACCACCTCCACCAATCCCGCTTCCTCCAGCTTCTCGAGGTGGTAGCGGACGTTCTGGATCGAGGAGTCGATCGCCTCCGCGATGTCGCTTGGCGTACTCGGCTCGTCGTCGACCCGCGCGTAGATCCGGCGGGCGGTCGTCGACGAGAGCGCGCCGAACACCGCGTCGGCCTCCTCGCCCTCGAGGTCGACGATCCGGGGGTCCCCCTCCCCGGTCTCCGGCTCCGAGCGAAAGGGGAACAGCCGGGCCATGCGTTGTTCCCATTCGATTCCCGACACATATACTCCTTTTCCTCCCTGAAATATCGATTTCGCCGAACGAGAAATTGGATGGGGACGATCGGTTCCGGATACCGATGGAAAAATCTATTCAATAGCCGCAATCGAACAGTAAAAGTTACCCATATGGGGACGAACGACGACGTATGTCACGTCCGGCGCTGTGGGGATGGGTCGCCGTCGCGGTCGGGCTGAGCGCGCTCACGATCCCGTGGTTCCTCTGGGGCGACGCGACGCTCGTCGCGGGGATCCCGCTCTGGCTCTGGTGGCACGTCGGGTGGATGTTTCTCGCGTCGCTCGTGTTCTGGCTGTTCGCCCAACGGGCCTGGGGAATCGGGATCGAATCGGACGGCAGCTCGAGCGACGGCCCCTCCGGATCGAACTCGAGTGTCGACGCCGGAGGTGAGCGACGGTGACGGTCGCGATCCAGCTCGGGATCATCGTCGGCTACCTCCTGCTGGCGCTCGCGATCGGGCTGGTCGCCTACCGCCTGACCGATCGGACCGCCGAGGACTTCTACCTCGCGAGCCGCACGGTGGGGACGATCGTGCTACTGTTTACGACCTTTGCGACGCTGCTGTCGGCGTTTACGTTCTTCGCGGGGCCGAACATCGCCTACCAGCAGGGTCCCGAGTGGGTGCTCGTCATGGGGCTGATGGACGGGATCATCTTCGCGATCCTCTGGTACGTGATCGGCTACAAGCAATGGCTGCTCGGGCGACAGTACGAGTACGTCACCCTCGGCGAGATGCTCGGCGACCGGTTCGCCTCGCGCCGACTCAGGGGGCTCGTCGCAGGCGTCAGCCTGCTGTGGCTGTTTCCGTACGTCATGCTCCAGCAGGTCGGCGCCGGCACCGCGCTGCAGGCGCTGACCGAGGGGGCGGTCCCGTACGCCGTCGGCGCCGGACTGATCACCGCCTTCATGATCCTCTACGTCGTCGTCGCCGGCTTCCGGGGGATCGCCTGGACCGACACCCTCCAGGGCGCGTTCATGCTCGTTACCACCTGGATCGCGCTCGTCTGGGTGCTGGCGGCCGTCGGCGGGCCCGGCGCGGCCTCGAGTGCGCTCGAGGCCGAGGCGGCCCACCACCTCGCGCTGGGCAGCGACTTCTACACCGTCCAGTGGATGCTCTCGACGGCGATCACGATCGGGTTCGGCGTCGCGATGTTCCCGCAGGTGAACCAGCGCTTCTTCGCTGCCGGCTCGAAGAGGGTGCTCAAGCGATCGTTCGCGCTCTGGCCGCTGCTGTGCGTGCTGCTGTTCGTCCCCTCGTTCCTGCTCGGCGCCTGGGCCCGCGGGCTCGACGTCACGATCGCCGAGGGCGAGAACGTTCTCCCCGTGATCCTCGCCGAGTACACGCCGGTCTGGTTCGCCGCGCTGGTCATCGCCGGCGCGATGGCCGCGATGATGTCCTCGTCGGACTCGATGCTGCTGTCGGGCTCGTCGTACTTCACGCGGGACCTGTACCGCCCGTTCGTCGAGCGCGACCTCTCGGAGCGACGCGAGGACCTGCTCGCCCGCATCGGGGTCGTCGGCTTCGCGACGGCCGCGTTCGTCGGCAGCCTCGCCCAGCCGGCGACGCTGTTCGAACTCGGCGACGCCGCCTTCAGCGGGTTCGCCCAGCTCGCCCTGCCCGTGCTGGTCGCGCTCTACTGGCGGGGGACGACCCGCACGGGAATCACCGCGGGGATCCTCGCCAGTCAGGCGTTCTACCTCTCGAGTCTCTTCACCGCCGTCGTCCCGAGCGCGTACGCCGGCTGGACGGCCGGCCTCGTCGGGATGGGACTCGGGCTCGTCGTCACCGTCGGCGTCTCGCTGCTGACGACACCCGCGGCCGACGAGCGACGGACGATCTACTTCGACGGCCTCGAGGCCGACTGACCCCGCCAGGCGGCACACGAGAGCAACACACCGAAAGGGACCGATCGCGTACTCGACGTCGATGACGTCTGCGCTGCCGGAGTCAGTCGCCGGAACGTGGCACCGTGCCGGCACCCGTACCGGAGAGTCGAAGGTCCTGCTCACCTCGATCACCGCCGAGACGACGGTGTACGAGCCCGCCGAAACGGCTTCGGCGCTCGCGGAACTCGGCTCGAGCGACATCCCCGTTCGGTCGCTGTTTACCGTCGATATGCGGTTCTCGCCGTCGCTGTCGTCCGTCGGCATCTCGCCGTCGTCGGTCCTCTCGACGGCCGCGCCGAAGGCCAGATCGCAGTTCGTCGACCTCGTCGAGGACGACGGTCTGATCGTCGAGGACACCCGCGAGACGCTCTCGTTCGAGCGACCCGACGGTACGGAAGGGCGGTGGTACGTCCTCGACGCCAGCTACCCGCTGTCGCCCGCCCTCGAGACCGACCGAGAAACGCTCGCGGCCGAGGCGAACGTCGCCATCTGGCCGACCGACGACGCCTACGGCATGGCCGGGGGGACGCTCCCGCTCGAGACGCTCGACGGTTTCGACGCGCTCGCGGTCGACCCCGAGCGCGACCGCGAGACGATCGCGTCGCTGATCCGTTCGGTCGACCCCGACGAGGGCTCCGAGTAGGAGAAGGCGCGTCGATCGAACGGAGTAGTATTCGCCAATTATACCTCATTTATAATGTAGTACTCTTATGGCGCTGAGCGACGCGCTGTAGCTATGGACGAGGATCCCCGTCCCGGCGACCCCGCGGCGCTCCTCGGAAGCGGCGACGTCGAGGGCACCGAGGCGCTTCTCGACCGACTCCCGGACGGCGTCTACGTACTCGACGGTGACCTCGAATGCGTCTTCGTCAACGAACGGGTCGACGAACTCCTCGACAGCGAGCGAACGGGTGCGGCAACCGCTGAACGACTCCGGTCGCTGTTCGACGGCGCGCACGAGCGGGCCCTCGAGGACGGAGAGCCGGTCACCGCCGACACCTACCACGTGCCCGCCGAGACCTGGCTCGAAGCACGCATCGAACCCGCGGGACGGTACCTGACGGGCTGTCTCCGGGACGTGAGCGGACGGAAGGAACGCGAGCAGCGCTCCGAGCGCCAGCGCGAGCGAATGGAGGCACTGAACGGCGTCTACAAGGTCATGCGAGCGATCAACGACGTGATCGTCACCGACGCGAGCCGGACGGAACTCGAGCGGGTGACCTGCGAGACGCTGGCCGACACGCCGGGGTACGAGTTCGCGTTCGTGGCCAGCGTCGACTCGGCGTCGGGGGAGGTGATCCAGCGGACCGAGGCCGGCATCGAGGGCTACGTCGAGCGCATCCCGCTCTCGATCGATCCGAACGAGCCGGCGGGTCGGGGGCCGGCCGGCCGCGCGATCCGAACGCAACGGCTTCAGGTGTCGAACGACGTCCTCACCGACCCCGACTTCGAGCCCTGGCGCGAGGACGCCCGCGAACTCGGGTACCGATCGGCCGCCGCGATTCCGATCGTCCACGGCGGGGGCCTCTACGGCGTCCTCGGCGTGACGAGCGCGCACCCACACGCCTTCACCGAGGCGGTCGGCGAGGGGATCGGCCAGCTCGGCGAGATCCTCGGCCACGCCATCGCCGCCATCGAGCGCAAGCGCGCCCTGATGGGCGATCAGCTGGTCGAACTCGAGTACGAGATCAAAAACGCGGTCGAGCTGTTCGACGGCCCGGAGATGGCCGACCGACACGTCTCGTTCGAACGGGTCGTCCGGGTCGACGACGACCGGTTCCTCGAGTACGGGGTGACGACAGTCGAGGCGTTTCCGGAGGTCGAGGCGCTGGTCGAGCGGGTCCCCCACTGGGACGACGTGGCGATACTCGACGAATCGGCGGGCGAGATCACGTTCGAACTCACGATCACGTCGCCGCCACTGTTCTCGGTCGTCGCCTCCCACGGCGGGTACGTCGAGTCGGCGGCCATCGACGGCGGCGACTACCGCATGACGATCCACCTGCCCGAGAGCGCGGACGTCCGGGCCGTGACCGAGGCGATCCAGGACGTCTACCCGGACGCGACGAATATCGCCCGACGGCAGGTCACGCCCACGAACGAGTCGATCGCCCAGATCCAGGACCACCTCTACGGCGTCCTGACCGACCGCCAGCGCACCGTCCTCGAGACGGCCTACTACGCCGGCTTCTTCGAGTGGCCCCGACACAGCTCCGGCGAAGAGATCTCGGAGACCCTGGGCATCACGCCCGCGACCTTCCACGAACACCTCCGGTCGGCCCAGCAGAAGATCGTCGCGGCGGTCGTCGACGAACCCGATACGACGCGGACCGACGGCGGATCCGCCCGCCCGTCGACGGACGACTCGAGCTGATCGATCGCGATGGACCTCACTGGTTTCATTACGTCGCCGACGAAGTATCGGCTATGCAAACCCACATCGTCCCGGTCGGCTTCGACTACGACCGGCTGATCGCGCCGCTGGTCCGCGATCAGATCGACGTCGACCGCGTCGTGCTGCTCGAGGGCGCCGTCGGCAGCGAGGCCAACGTCGAGTACTCCCGGCACCTCTCGGAGAAGCTCGAGACCGACTTCCGGAACCTGCTGGGCGCCGAGACCGAGCGGTTCGTCCTCGAGGACGTCTACGACTACGACGAGGCGTTCGAGCAGGCCTACGACCTCATCACGGCCGAGCTCGATCGTGGCCACGAAGTGTGGGTCAACGTCGCCGCGATGCCCCGGACCGTCAGCTTCGCGTTCGCGACCGCGGCGAACTCGCTGATGGTCGAACGCCAGGACGAACGCGAGGCGATCCACACCTACTACACCGCCCCGGAGAAGTACCTCGAGACGGAGCTCGCCGAGGAGCTGCGCGAGGGGATCGACCTGCTCGAGGACCTCGAACGGGAGGGCGACCTGGAGGACGAGCGGGTCGAGAGGCGCCTCGAGAGCGCCCGCGCGTTGCTCGCGGAGTTCGACGAGCGCGGGACGACGATCGGCGCCAAGGAGATCGACGGACAGCACGTCGTCGAGCTCCCGGTTGCCTCGTTCTCGAACGTCAAGCCGTTCGAGGAGCTCATCCTGTACAAGCTCGGCGAGGACGGCGAGTTCGCCTCGGTCTCCGAACTCGCCGAGTCGCTGGCCCGCGAGCTGAACGAGGAGTACACAGATAGCTTCCGCTCGAAGGTGATCTACAACGTGGACCGGCTCGGCCCCGGCGGAAAGGGCTACATCGAGCGCGAGGAACACGGGAAGTCCTACCGAACCCGACTCTCGAGGATCGGGGAACTGTGGGTGCGGGCGCACTCGAACGATAGCTCAAGCCCGTAGAGCCACAGAGCCGGCAGACTTCGACGTCCGTAGCAGTGTCGGTCGGTCGGCATCGGTTCGGTGGTCGCTCTCGCGACGCTCAAGTGTGGGGGTGACGAACGTACGACACACCCACTTCAACGATGACTGCAATCGACATCAACTGCGACATGGGCGAGAGCTTCGGGAACTGGACGATGGGCCGCGACGAGGAGGTGATGCCGTACATCACCTCCGCGAACATCGCCGGCGGATACCACGCGGGCGATCCGCACGTCCTTCGCGAAACCGTCGAACTGGCCGCAGAACACGACGTGGGGATCGGCATCCACCCCGGCCTCCCGGACAAGATGGGGTTCGGTCGCCGGACGATCGACGCGACTCCCGACGAGGTTCGCGACTACGTCGTCTACCAGCTGGGCGCACTGATGGCGTTCGCGAAACGCCACGACGCGTCCGTCCAGCACGTCAAACCCCACGGCGCGATGTACTCGATGCTCTCCGAGAGCGAAGCCCACTGCCGCGCCGTGATGGAAGGCGTCCTCGAGGTCGATCCCGATCTCGTCTACCTGGCGACCGACATGAACATCTACGAGGTCGCCCAGGAGTTCGACGAACTGGACGCAGTCTTCGAGGGCTACGTCGACCTCGAGTACAACTCCGACCGCACGCTCATCGTCGAGAAGGAAATCGAGCCGAAAGATCCGGAACTGGTCGCGGACCGGGTCGTCTCCATCGCGACACGCGGCGAGGTCGAGGCCGTCGACGGGACGACGATCGACGTTCCCGCGTCGTCGATCTGTATTCACGGCGACGGCCCGAACTCGGTCGAGTTGCTCGAGACGATCCACGACCGACTCGAGGCGGAGGGGATCGAGCTGGCTCGCCTCGACGAACTCGTGTGAGCGGATCGGTCGCCACCTCGCCCGTCAGGAGTCGTCCAGTCCGTCGAACTGTCGATCGAGGTACTTCGTCGTGTGGTCGCTCTCGACGAACACCTCGTCCTCGAGCACCGCGAGGTGGAACGGAATCGTCGTCGAGATCCCCTCGATCTCGGCTTCCTCGAGCGCTCGCTTGCTGCGTTCGAGGACTTCCGTCCGGTCCCGGGCGGTGACGACGAATTTACCGACGAGCGAGTCGTAGAACGGGCTTATCCTGTCCCCCTCGTCGACACCGTCGTCGACGCGGACTCCAATTCCCGTTGGCGGCCGATACGTCTCGAGGGTGCCGGGCGTCGGGTTGAACTCGTCGAAGGGGTCTTCGGCGTTGATGCGAAACTCCATCGCGGCGCCCCGCGGTTCGACCTCGGACTGGTCGAATGACAGTTCTTCGCCCGCGGCGACCCGGAACTGCTCCTTGACGACGTCGATACCCGTGACCGCCTCGGTGATCGTGTGTTCGACCTGGATCCGGGCGTTCACCTCGAGGAAGTAGAAGTCGCCGTCCTCGTAGAGGAACTCCACGGTGCCGGCGCTGCTGTACCCGGCTTCGGCCAGGCCGACTCGAGCGGACTCGCAGAGTTCGTCTCGCGTCTCCTCGTCGAGGGCCGCTGAGGGCGTCTCCTCGATGAGTTTCTGCTGGCGTCGCTGGACGGAGCAGTCACGTTCGTAGAGATGGAGCACGTTCCCGTGCGTGTCGCCGATGACCTGCACCTCGATGTGTCGCGGATTTTCGAGGAACCGCTCGACGTAGACGGCGTCGTTGTCGAAGTACGCCTCCCCCTCGCGTTTGGCGTCCCGGAACTGTTCATCGACTTCCTCGGGTCCGTCGACGACTTTCAGCCCGCGTCCGCCGCCACCGCCGTCCGCCTTGATTGCGACCGGGTAGCCGTGGTCGTCGGCGAACGCTTTCACTTGCTCCGGATCGTCGACCGGTTCGTCGGTCCCGGGAACGATCGGAACGCCAGCCTCGTCCATGATAGCTCGAGCCTTGGTCTTCTCGCCGAAGTCAGCCATCGCGTCCGACGGCGGACCGACCCAGACGAACTCGGAGTCCTCGACGCGGCGAGCGAACGACTCGCTCTCCGCGAGGAAGCCGTAGCCCGGGTGGATCGCGTCGGCGCCGGTTTCGGCCGCCGCTTCCATGAGCGAGTCCTGATCGAGGTAGCTCTTGCCGGCGACCGACGAGCCCACGTGGGCGGCCTCGTCGGCGCGACGGACGTGTTTCGCCGTCTCGTCGGCGTCGCTGTAGACGGCGACCGTCTCGATTCCGAGTTCGGTTGCCGCTTGCATCACGCGGACCGCGATCTCGCCTCGGTTCGCAACGAGTACTTTGTCGATCATCTGTCGGGGCACTACAACGACCCCCGAATCTCCTCAAGGAGTTCGTCTCGCTCGCGACGGATCTCGAGGGCCTCCTCGACGTCGACGGCATTGAACTCGACAGTGTTGTGGGTTCGACACTGAGCGAGCGCGTCGCGCTCGGGACTCACGACGGTCCCGACGGTCACGTAGCCGCCGCCCGTCACGGCGTCTCGCATCAGAATGATCGGCTGACCGGCCATCTGGATGGAGCCGACGGGGTAGCCGAGGTCGACGACGTTGGTGACGTCCGGCCCGGCACCGAAGGGCTGCTCGCGCTCTTCGAACATGTCGGTGATGTCAGGCCCCTCGAACCGGTAGCCGACCCGGTCGGCCTCGTCGGAGACCGTCCAATCGGCGTCGAGGAACCGCTGTCGTCCCTCATCGGTGAGCCGGTAGTCACAGAGTCCCATCACGACGTTGATCTCGGTCGTCGAGTAGTCCGGTCTGTGTTCCTCGGCGATCGAGGTGCCGACCATCGCGTCGGCGTCCGTCGCCGGCTCGCCGATCGGTAGTTCGTCGCCGTCCTCGAGCGACCGCCCCTGGTGGCCGCCGATTCCGATCAGGGTGTACGTCGATCGACTCTCCATCACCGGTTCGACGTCGACCCCGCCGGCGACGGCGAGATACGAGCGGGCGCCTTCCGTCGCGAACTCGAAACTGAGCGTGTCGCCGGCCTCGGCCCGAACGGCCGTCCAGGTCGGGATCGGTTCGTCCTCGAGCGAGGGGTCCATGTCCGCACCGGTGACGGCGAAGACGGCGTCGTCCTCGAACTCGACGTCCGCACCCATGTACGTCATCTCGAGGGTCGCGTCGGAGTCGTCGTTTCCGACGAGCCAGTTGCCGACCGTGTGGGCGAACTGATCCATCGCGCCCGATGGCGGCATGCCGATGTGATAGTGGCCGTAGCGGCCGGTGTCCTGGACGGTCGTGACGAGTCCGCCGTCGAGAATACGCATCAGTCAAGCACCTCCAGCAGCCCCTCGTTGTAGCCGCGCGGGTCCTCGAAGAACGCCTGCGGCTCGAAGTCGACCCGTTCGTAGTTGTACTGGTACGTTCCCTCTTCGACCTCCTCGCGGATCGAGTCGTACTCCTCCCGACCTATTTTCCGGAAGTTGAGGATGTCTCCCGGGTTCGGGAGCACCATCGAGTCTTCGAACCCCGACAACTCCTGATCGACGTCCAGCACCTCGACCGGCGTTCGACCGTAGAGCTGGTAGCCGCCTGCCCCGGGAACGGGATAGATCGCGGTGAACGCGCCGCCAAATCCGATCGCTCGGCTCGGCGTCGCCGTCCGCGGCTGTTCGTACTTCGGAACCTCGATCTGTTCGTCGCGAGGGACCATCTGGAAACAGAACGGGAGACCAGGGACGAAGCCGATCATCGTCACCATGTGCGGCGCGCCGGAGTGGTGGTCGACGAACGCCTCGACGGAGTCGAAGCCGTTGATCTCGGCGGAGTACTCGAGGTCCGTCGAGTCCGGATCCTGGTGGCGCTCTCGAAAGTCCATCACTGTCTCGCGGGTCCACGGGTCGTCGTAGAAGACCGGAATGTCGAACACTCGCGCCTCCCACTGGTACTCCGAGACGTCGATCTCGTCCTCGAGCGATTTCAGCTCGTCGATCAGGTCGTCCGGGTGAAGTACGCCCGGATCGAACTGGATCAGGTAGGAGGCGTTCGACGGTGCGACCTCGACGAGCCCCTCGAGACTGTTCCCTCGAATCTCCTGCGTGATCGCCTGCGCTTTGAAGTTCGCGTCGAAACTCATCGCCTCGTCGAGTTCGACGAATACCCAGTCGTCTCCGCCGTACTCGTACCGCGGAGAGGGCAACTCCTGTCTCGCTATCGTTCGGTCACTCATCCTACCGGGTGAGAGAACCGTTACCACTGTATAGATACCGACTATAGTACGGCTCTGGAACTGTCGCTATCAGTACTAGTTTCCGTAAACAATCCGGCACAATCAAGTTTACAGACGAATGTCGAAGGGTTGGCTTTGTCAAAGTCTATATGTACGGGGCCTGTACAACGTCGTAAGATTTCGTAGATGACGACAGAACACATCCAGTCACCGATGCCCGGCGTTTTTTATACGCGACCCGACCCGGACGAGGAGACCTTCGTCGACGAGGGCGACGAGGTCGCCGAGGGAGACGTCGTCGGGCTGGTCGGCGTCATGAAAAACTTCCACGATATCACGGCTCCGGCGGACGGGACGATCACGGAGTTCGTTATGGAAAACGAACAGGAGGTTGACGCCGGTGACGACCTGCTAGTTCTCGAAACCAACTGACGCCGGCCTCTGATCGACGATCGGCCGCTGTCGTCGTCGGTGCCACGCCCGTAACCGCTTTCGACTTTCGACTGTTCTCGAGCGCAGGCGACGACGGTCGCTCACCGATCAGGGACGGTCGTACCAACGCCGACATCTGTCGGCCGTACCGAGTACGTCACTCAGTTCACGACCGTCACCGAGGACGAAAACGGGTTGATCGTCCGCTCGAGGGTGGGATCAGATATCGGGGCTGCAGTGACCTCCGCGACGGTATTGTGGTTCGGAGTGGCACGTCCAACGGCGACCCACCTGATCTGCGAGCCGACGCTGGCGATCACGTTCACGAGAACAGAACGGTTCCGAGCCAGCCGGAACGCGTTACCGTTCGTCGGCGTCGTCTGCCCGTCCCCGGTACCAGAAGTAGCCATCGTCGTCGACCCGCCCGAGGTCGCCCGTCAGGTACCAGTCGCCGACGAACGCCTCGTCGGTGCGGTCGGGATCCTCCCAGTAGCCCAGGAAGAAGCAGGGAAACTCGCCTTTGACGGCGATCTCGCCCGTCTCGCCCGGCTCGAGTTCCTCGCCGGTGTCGGGGTCGACCACCCCCGCCTCGACGCCGGGCAGCGGTTTCCCCATACTTTCGGGCCGGGTCTCGATCGAGGGGTAGGTGTTGACGATCATGTTGCCCGTCTCGGCCTGACCGTAGCTGTCGGCGATCGGCGTTCCCAGCGCCTCTTCGCCCCACTCGATAAGCTCGGCCTCGAGCGGTTCGCCCGTGCTCATCGCCCGGTGGAGATCCAGCTCCGCGGGGTCGAGGGCGTCGGCCTCGTCCCTGAGTCGGCGGTACAACGTCGGCACGCTCGAGAGGACGGTGACGGGGAACTCCTCGAGCAGGGCGGTCCAGGTGTCGGGATCGAACGCGCCCTCGTAGGCGAGGATGCTGTGGCCCCAGAACCAGACGCCGAGCGCGTTGACCGGGGCCGTCAGCCAGCCCCGGTCGCCGGTGCCCCAGTAGAGGTCGGTCTCGTGTTGCTGGAGGTCGGCGGCGTACAGCTGGGCGGCGGCGATCCCGACGACCCAGCGGTGGCCGTGGACGATGCCCTTCGCCGGGCCCGTGGCGCCGTTAGTGTAGTACAGCAGGGCGGGATCGGAGCCCGCGGTTCGAACGGTCTCGTACTCGTTGCTCGCGCGGTCCATCGCCTCGTAGTAGCTGACGTCGCCCCGGCGGACGCCGACGCCGTCGTCGCTGATGACGATCACGTGCTCGACCGAGGGGACGTCCTCGAGGGCGGTCTCGAGGGTGTCGCGGTTCTCGGGCGTCGTGACGACGACGCTCGCCTCGGCGTCCGCGAGCCGGTAGGCGACCCCCTCGGGACCGAACTGCGGGTCGATCCCGCCGTAGACGCAGCCGGCCTTCAGGGAGCCGAGCATCGCGACGTACTGCTCGGGGATGCGGGGTGTGTAACCGAAGACGCGGTCGCCGCGCTCGACTCCCAGTCCCTCGAGCAGGTTCGCGAACTGGTTCGACCACTGGGCGAGCTCCCAGAACGCGATCCGCTCGCGCTCGCCGTCGCTCCCGACGAAGTACAGCGCGACGGTGCCCCGATCGGTTTCGTAGCGGTCGCAGACCTCGTGGGCGACGTTGATCTCGTCGGGCGCGTCCCAGTCGGCGTCGGCGTAGATGCTGTCCCACTCGAAGACCGCCGAGAGTCCCTCGTAGTCGGCGAGATTCGGTGCCGTCTCCATGCACGGGATACCCACGCGAACGATCATAACTCATCGGACGGCACGGGCCGTCCGGCGCGACGGCCGAGACTTATACGGATTGCTGTACCGATTTACCGGCGCAACCGCCGTACGGGTCGCGGTTGCGCCGGTAATGACTTACAGTAAACCGTATTACGCCGACTCCGGCGACCCGACGCGCTCGAGCACCCGTTCCCGAACCACGAGCAGACACGGGAGGACGGTGAGGCAGGCGATAAAGGCGAAGATGATGCTCAACCCCGTCACGAGTCCGAACCGCTGGAGCGGCGGCGCCAGCGCGAGCGCGAGCACGCCGAAGCCGGCCGCCGTGGTCAGTGCGCTACCGAGCAACGCCCCGCCGGTACCGGTGATCGTCGCGCCGAGGGCGTCTCTGAGCGACGCCTGGCGCTCCGACTCGTCGATAAATCGTTCCGCGACGTGGATGCTGTAGTCGACGCCCAGTCCGATCGCGAGGCTCGTGATGACCGCCGTCTCGCTGTTGAACGGCACGTCGAGCAGCGCCATCGTCCCGAGCAGCCACGCCAGCGCGGCGACCACCGGGGCGAGCGTGATCGCCCCCAGTGTGAGCGCGCGATGGCGCACCCAGTAGAGAACGGTGAGGAAGACGAGGATGACGACCAGCGTGACGGCAAAGGCCTGGACGAGCGTCTCGAGCAGCGCGTCCTGGACGACGGCATTCGTCACGGGGCCGCCGGTGGCGATCGCCGACACCGGGGCGTCGGCCTCGATGACGCTCGCGAGAGCGCGCGTGTCACCGGCGACGGCCTGTGCGGAGGCGTCGCCGCGGACGTCGACGAGCATGCGGGCGGTCTCGTACTCGCCCTCGTCGGTGCGGTACAGCACGGTGGCGGCCGCGTCCTCGTCGGCCTCGTACAGCTCGTCGTACAGGCCCTCGAGGTCCTCGTCGGGCAGTCCGTCGCCGTCCGTGTCCCGTTCCTCGAGTGCAGCGGCGACCGACTCGTTCTCGTCTGCGACCTCCTGTACGACGGAAACCGGACTCTCGACCGAGGGCACTCCGCCCGGACCGGTCGCGATCGTGCCGCTCGAGTCGCCGTCGATTCCCGCCGTCGCGTTCTCGATCGCGGCCAGCGTCGCGGGATCGGTGACGTCCCCGCGTATCAGTATCTGCGCTTGGCTCCCCTCGCCCTGCTCCTGGAAGTTGTCGCCGAGGTAGGCGGCGTCGTCGCTGATCGTGTACGTGTCGGGCGCCAGCGGTCCCGGAAGCGACTTCGCCCACTCCGGCGCGTCCTCGGGCAGGAAGTCGGCCTGGTTGAACTCGGTGTCGATGCCAGTGGCGCCGTAGGCCCCGCCGATCGCGAGCAACAGCGCGACGGCGACGACGGCCAGCGGCGCCCGCTGGACCAGCGAGACGACGCCCGAGAGCGCGCGGTTGACGGGACCCGCGCTCCGCCCGAACGGGTCCTTCCGTCGGTCGATCCCGAACCGCCCCTCGAGCAGTTCGTCGACCTCGACCTTCAGCGCGGGGACGAGGACGGCGAAGGCGACGAACGTCGCGAGGATCCCGCCCGCGGAGAGGATCGCGAAGTCCTGGATCGCGGGCAGCGGGCTGACGACGTTCGAGAGGAAGCCGACCCCGGTCGAGAACGTCGCCGCGGCGAGCGCGAGGACGACGCCGGCCAGCCCGAGGTGCATTCCGTTTCGGACCGTTCGGCCGTCGCCGCCGTCCGCGGCCGGTTCGTCGACCGTCTCCGAATCGGCCCGCTCGCGTTCGTCGCGCTCGAGAACGCCCGCTCTCGCCTCTCGAGAGCGCATGATGACGTGCAACGAGTAGTCGATACTGAGCCCGATCAGCAGGAACGGAACCGCGATCAGCAGCTGGCTCGTGGGGATCTCGAGCCAGCCGAGGATACCCGCGAGCCAGGCCATCACGACGCCGATCCCGAACAGACTGACCAGCACGTCGGCGACGTCGCGGTAGGCGACCCCGAGCGCGAACAACACGAGCACCAGGGCGACCGGTGTGATGATCGCGAAGCTGTCGCCGACCGCGTTGCTCGAGGCCTCGTCGGTGACGCCCTGGCCGAAGAGGAAGGCGTCGTCGAAGCGCTCCTCGACGAGCCCGTCGATCTCGACCTGGGCCGCGTAGGCGGCCTCGGGATCCTCGTCGTCGCCGCTCTCGTCGATCTGGAAGAGGAACCCGATCCGGGACTCGGCGGTCGTCGAGCCCGGCTCGTAGTCGCTCGGCAGGAACTCGTAGGGATCCTCACCCTGGTTGTCCGCGTCGGGGTCGAGCACGTCCGCGAGCAGCTCCTCGACCTCGTCGTCGGAGCGGTCCTCGAGGGCCTCGATCTGTTCGTCGAGCGTGGGCTCGCTCGTGTCCGGTGGCCCCTCGGCCTCGGCCGCGCGGTCCTCGAAGACCGCACCCGTCGCGACGACGTTCTCGAGCGCGACGAACCCCTCGTCGGCCAGCGTGGCGTTCAGGCTCTCGTTCTCGCGGACGTCCTGTTGCAGGTACAGCCCCTCGAGCAACGAGTCGCGGGTGAGCACGTCGCCGCCCTCGTCGCGGACGACGAGTTGGGCGACGATCCGATCGTCAGTTCCGTACGTCTCGTCGATCTCCTCGAGCGCCTCGGTCTCCTCGGAATCGGTTTCGAACTGCCCGATCTCGCCCTCCTCGCTCTCGCCGATCGCGGCGCCGGCGGCGACGACGGCGGTGAGCACGAGCACGAGCAGGACGATCAGCTTGCTGTGGGAGACGATCGCGTCGGCGTAGCGGTCGGCGAGCGACCCGCCCATTCGCTATCGTCCTCTGGGGTTTATCGGCGCGCTGCGGGGCGGTTCTCGGGGGACTCGACGGGAGTCGGACGACGCTCGGCGCCCGAGGAGCGAGCCCGAGACGTCGAGAGTCGGCCGTTCGATGATGATCATATCTCCCCTTCGAACCCAAGCGCTAATATCGGTTCGGATGGTATCCGATGTCGTATAATCCAAACCTGATTATGAACACCGATATTGACCGCGACCGCGGAATCCTCACGCCGGCCGACCGCGCGTTCCTGCTCGGCGAACGCGAGATGGGCCACGAACAGTCCCGGCGAAACGCCGAAGCGCGCATCAGGCGGCGCGTGATCGACTCCGTTCTGGACTTCGATCTGCTCCTCCATACGCTCTCGGAGAAGGATCGCCGACAGGTGTTCGAGGAACTGACGGACGATCCCGACTCGCTGGACGGACTCAAGGCCATGCTCGCGTTCGCCTACATCGGCACGGACGAGCAGGGCCTCGACTTCGCGGACGTGCTGGTGCCGGCCGTCCGCCACTCCGAGGAGGCGTGTGCCGCCTCGAGACGGGGCGCGAACGTCTCCGTCGACGTCACCTTCGAGGTCGAAACCAGCGTCGAGTCGACCCTCGAGGGCGTCGCCGACCGGCTCGAGGCCGGCGAGCCGGTCACCCCGCGGGAGCTGTTCTCGCTCGTCATGCAGGGCGAACACGATCCCGGAGAGCACGACCGGATCGCGCTCGCCGTCGGCGGCGAGGCGGACGTTGACGACCAGTTCCTCGAGCGGCTGGCGGCGTACCTCGAGGGGGAGGTTCGGCGTCCGACTCCATCTCGGGCCGTAATCCGACTTTCGGACTGATCCACCTCGAGGGACGCGAAACACCTAACAGCGCCCGCACAGAAGTGGTACCATGATCCGCGCTGTCGGAACCGGCGCGTTCCGCGAAGCCGTTTTCGTAGGGGCCCCGTAGCCCCACTTTCCTACCCCGTATCGACGGATGTATTGTCGCCGACCAGCATTCACCGAGCAACGACCGGTATGTACGACCGAATCCTCCCCACGACGACGCACCGACGACGCCCCCACCGGGCGGTGAGAGCATGAGCACGGACCCCGAAACCCGCGAGCGAGAGGAACCGACCCTCGAGGGCGGCTACGACCCCGAAGCCGTCGAGCACCGCTGGCAGGACCGCTGGGTCGACAGCGAGGTCTACGCCTATGACGGCGATCCCGGACAGGACCCCAACACCACCTACGCGATCGACACGCCGCCGCCGACGGTGTCGGGCAGTCTCCACATGGGCCACCTCTACGGCCACACGGTCCAGGACTTCGCCGCCCGGTTCCAGCGGATGTACGACGGCGATGTCCTCTTCCCGTTCGGTTACGACGACAACGGGATCGCGAGCGAACGGCTGACCGAGAAGGAACTGGACATCCGCCACCAGGACTACGAGCGCCGCGAGTTCCAGAAGCTCTGTCGGGAAGTCTGTGAGGAGTACGAGGCGGAGTTCACGGACAAGATGCAGGGGCTCGGCTGTTCGATCGACTGGAACCACACCTACAAGACGATCGAACCCCGCGTCCGGCGCGTCTCGCAGCTCTCGTTCCTCGACCTCTACGAGAAGGGCCGGGAGTACCGCAAGAAGGCGCCCGCGATCTGGTGTCCGGAGTGCGAGACGGCGATCTCGCAGGTCGAGATGGAAGACGAGGAGCGAGGCTCGCACTTCAACGACATCGCGTTCGAGGTGGCAAGCGACGGCGCGGACCGCGAGGAGTTCGTCATCTCCACGACCCGACCCGAACTGATCCCGGCCTGCGTCTCCGTCTTCGTCCACCCAGACGACGACGAGAACCAGGACCTGGTCGGCGAGACGGCGCGGGTGCCGATCTTCGGCCACGAGGTGCCGATCATCGCCGACGACCGCGTCGACATGGAGAAAGGCAGCGGGGTCGTCATGTGCTGTACGTTCGGCGACCAGAACGACATCGAATGGTACCAGGCCCACGACCTGCCACTGCGAGTGGCGATCGACGAGTCCGCGACGATGACCGAGCTGGCCGGCGACTACGAGGGGCTCTCTACTGAAGACGCTCGAGCGGCCATCGTCGAGGACCTCGAGGACGAAGGCTCCCTCCGGGACCGCTGGGAGATCACCCACGCCGTCCAGGTCCACGAGCGCTGTGACACCTCCGTCGAGTACCGCGTCTCCAAGCAGTGGTACGTCGAGATCCTCGATCACAAGGAGGAGTACCTCGAGGCCGGCCGGGAGATGGACTGGTACCCCGAGAAGATGTTCTCGCGCTACCGGCACTGGATCGAGGGCCTCGAATGGGACTGGCTGATCTCGCGTCAGCGCGACTCGGGGATCCCGTTCCCGGTCTGGTACTGCAGCGAGTGCGACCACGAGGTCATGGCCCGTCGGGAGGACCTCCCCGTCGACCCGCTCTCGGACGAGCCGCCGATCGAAACCTGTCCGGAGTGCGGGAACGGTACCTTCGATCCCGAGGAGGACGTCTTCGACACCTGGGCGACCTCCTCGCTGACACCGCTGATCAACGCGGGCTGGGACTGGGACGAGGAATCTCAGGAGTTCTCGATGGACAACCCGGAGCTCTACCCGTTCGATCTGCGCCCGCAGGGCCACGACATCATCTCCTTCTGGCTGTTCCACACGATCGTCAAGTGTTACGAGCACACCGGCGAAGTGCCGTTCGACGCGACGCTGATCAACGGCCACGTCTTGGACGAAAACCGCGAGAAGATGTCCAAATCGCGGGGCAACGTCGTCGCCCCCGACGAGGTGCTCGCGGAGTACCCCGTCGACGCGGTCCGGTTCTGGGCGGCGAGCGCTGCCGTCGGCGACGACTTCCCGTACCAGGAGAAGGACCTCACCGCGGGCGAGAAGCTCCTGCGGAAGCTCTGGAACGCCTCGAAGCTCGTCGACAACCTGGCTCCGGCGGATCCCGACGAACCCGCCGAACTCGAGGCGATCGACCGGTGGCTGCTCGCCGAACTCGACGACGCCGTCGAGGAACTGACCGCCCACCTCGAGGCCTACGAGTTCGCGAAGGCGCGCGATCGGTTGCGGACGTTCTTCTGGAACACGTTCTGCGACGACTACCTCGAGATCGCCAAAGAGCGCGAGGACAACGCCTCGACGGGGTACGCGCTGCGGACCGCCCACCGGACGTTCCTCGAGCTGTGGGCGCCGTTCCTGCCCCACGTCACGGAGGAGATCTGGCAGGCCCGCTACAGCGATGGTGACGACCTTGCGGAAACCAGCATCCACGTCCGCGACTGGCCGACCCCGCAGGGGTACGAGGCCGACCTCGAGGCCGGCGAGACCGCGATGGAGGTCATCTCGGCGCTGCGCCGGTACAAGAGCCAGAACCAGCTCTCGTTGAACGCCGACCTCGAGGCCGTCTCGGTGTACGGTCCCGTCGAAGGGTTCGAGGACGCGATCCAGAACGTGATGCACGTCCGGGAGCTCGAGACCCTCGAGGAGCCCCCGGAGATCACGACCGAGGTCGCCTCGATCGACCTCGACTACTCGACGCTCGGCCCCCGCTACGGCTCGAAGGTCGGCGAGATCGACTCGGGGATCGAAAGCGGCGAGTACGAAATCGACGACCATGCCGGTGTGCTGCGAGTCGCCGGCGAGGAACTCGAGGACGAACTGTTCGAAGTTTCGCTCGAGCGGACGTACTCCGGTGACGGCGAGATGCTCGAGACCGAGTCGGCGATCGTGATTCTCGAGTAAGCGCCGGCTCGAGTTTCGATCACGAGCGTTCGGGCGGCAGCTGTTTTCGATACGGATTGGTTCTTCCGAGAGTCACGGACGTAGCGCCACCCGGGTTCGCCGTCCGAGGCGCGGGTATGAAAATAGACGTAATACACAGTAGGCATTACCGCTTACTGGAGATATGCCGCGCGTCACTACCAAGGGCCAGGTCACCATCCCGAAGGAAATCCGGGACGCGCTCGGTATCGAGCCGGGCGATGAGATCGTCTTCGAGGAGGCCGCGTCCGGCTACAGGATCCAGAAAAAAGAGCCGACCACGGCAGAGGGGGAAGATCCGTTCGAAAAGTACCGGGGGAGTGCCGAGAGCGACGAGACGATGCCGGATCGAATGCGTCGACTCCGTGGCGAGTTCCCTCGAGACGTCGGCGAGAAAGAGAACGACGGGGCAGAGGGAGAGCCGTGATCACGGCAGTCGATACGAACGTACTTCTTGCTCTGTTGTACGAAGACGAACATGCCGACGAGAGTGAGGCCGAACTGCGGCGCGTCTACCGGGACGGACGGGTCGTCATCACACCGATCGTATACGCCGAGCTCGCAGCAGACGGCCACTTCGAGACGGCATCGGAACTCGATCAGTTTCTCGAGGACCTCAGTATTCGACTCGTCGAACCGTCTCGAGGGGCGCTGTTCGAAGCGGGTGAGCGGTTCCAACGGTATACGAGCCGACGACCGGATGGACTGCAATGCCCGTCTTGCGGAACGAAACAGACCGTCTCCTATCGAGACTGTGGTGAGCGTCTCACGCCACGTCAGCATATCGCTGCGGACTTCGTCATCGGAGGCCACGCAGCCGTAGACGGGGATGTGTTAGTCAGTTTCGACGATGGATTCTACAGGCTGAACAGGCCGAGTGCCTCGGGGCTTGACCCCGAGGGTGAAGGCCGTACGCTCCGCTAAACGTGTTCCGTGCGCT
>NZ_JBLRWX010000049.1:14400-26509 GCF_047921035.1 Natronococcus sp. | reverse complement strand
GTTCTGCGCCGACCACGACTCGCAGGTCGACCGCGTGGAGTTGCGGGTTTCCGAGACCGTTCCCGTCCGGAAACTCGCGCGCGACCCCGACGAGATCGAGACCTCCCTCGAGAACGGCCCGATGGTCCGGCTCGTCGACGTCGCCGAAGGGCTTCCCGCGCTGACGGCGGGCGAGGCCGACGCCGAACTCGAGATCGAGGTCGAGGATCCCCTCGCCGACTGGAACGACGGCCGGTTCGTCCTCGAGGCGACCGACGGAGCCGCGACCTGCGAGCGGGTCGACAGCGACGGCCAGCCCGACGCGACTCTCGACATCGGCGCGCTCTCGCAGCTCGCCGTCGGCACGCGATCCGCGAGCGCCCTCGCGTACGCGGGTCGACTTGAGGCCGACGATAGGACGGTGGCGGTGCTCGAGGGGTTCTTCCCCGAGGACGACGTCTACCTCGGCCACCACTTCTAGAACCGACGTGGAACGACCTTTCCCCAGACGTGTTTGTCCAGAAGTCTGACCGTCATCGGCTCCTCGACCGCGATACAACAGGAGAGCCGCGGGTAACCGAATCGAACGGCGGCAGCGTCGTGCCAGTGGACCGGTTCCGGTGCGGGATCGACCTCGACGGTACACGTCGAACAGAGTCCTCGACCGCCGCAGTTGGCGTACTGCGACACCGTTCCGTACACCGGGAAGTCACGCTCGAGCAACGCCTCTCGGAGGTTCCTGCCGGGTTCGACCTCGATACTCGTCTCCTCGTTTCCGGCGACGACCCGTACCGGAATTCCCTCGGCCATACCGTTCAGTCCGTTCTCACGCCACGTGGTTCTACCGGGGTGACACAGCGCGAAGTACCGTCGGGTACTGCAGCGAGATGTCTCGTTTCCCGTCTTGGACGGAACCGACCGAGTCCCGTCCTGGCTATACACCTGGTCATGGTCCAGTCAACGGTCTCGTGGACTTCCCCGCTGGGAGAACACGTCTCGAGGCTATCCCTGGCACGTGGGTGGTGAACGAATCATGACCAGGTGTATATGGCGGCGTGTACTGTCGACTGGCCGACCGAAGGGAAAGCCAGCCATCGAGCTCGTACGGAAATTCCCGAGTCTGGATCACGAAATCGGAGTCCCGACGCTAGACGACGTTCCGCTCGATCCGCTCGCGCTCGGTCCCGAACCGGTCGCTCGAGAGCGCCCCGATATCGACCAGCGAGGCCTCGCCGTCGGCGATCAGTTCGGCGACGAGCCGCCCCGTCGCGGGGGCGTGCTGGAAGCCGTGACCCGAGAAGCCCGCGGCCGTGATCAGGCCGGGGACCGTCTCCTCGAGGACGGCGTTGTCGTCGGGGGTGACGGCGTACAGCCCCGCCCACCCCCGTTTGATCCGGGAGTCGGGCCCGAAGTAGGTCGCCCACTCGGACGCGGTCTCGAGGACGTCGGCGGCCCAGTCGAAGTCGATCCCCCGGTCGTAGCCGTCGGGATCCCGGTCGGGGTCCGGTCCCGCGAGGTGGCCGCCGACCAGCGCCTCGCCATCGCGCTCGGGCCGGAAGTAGGTTCCAGTCTCGAGGTCGACCGTCAGCGGGTCGGTCTCGGGGACCGCTCGCTCGGGTTCGACGACGACCATCTGGCGGCGCTTGGGCGCGATCGGCAGGTCGACGTCGGCCATCGCGGCGACCCGGCGCGCCCACGGCCCCGCGGCGTTGACGACGTACTCGGCCTCGAGGCGGCCGTCGGGCGTCTCGACGCCGGTGACGCGGCCGCCCGATTCGGTCCCGTCGTCCTCGCGCAGGACGTCGGTGACGGGCGTTCCCGTCCTGACGTCGACCCCGGCGTCGGCGGCAGCCCGGGCGTAGCCCTGCAGCGCGAGGTGGGGGTCGGCGAAGCCGTCCGTCGGGGAGTACGTCGCCGCGACGAACCTGTCGGGATCGATCCCCGGACAGCGCTCGCGGGCGGCCTCGGGTTCGAGCACCTCGCTGGGCACCCCTCGCTCGTTCTGCATCTCGACGGCCGTCTCGAGGGCCTCGGCGGTCTCGGCGGTGCGCGCGAGAAACAGGTAGCCGTTCCGCCGGTAGTCGATGTCGACGCCGAACCGCTCCTCGAACTCGCTCCAGACGGCCATACTGGCGAGCGAGAGTTCGACGTTCGTCGGCGTCGAGAACTGCGCGCGGATCCCGCCGGCGGCCCGCTCCGTGCTGCCGCTTCCGATCGACCCTTTCTCGCAGACGACGACCTCGAGCCCGCGCTCGGCGAGTTCGAGCGCGCTCGCGAGCCCCACGATTCCGCCACCGATCACGACGGTGCGCATACGGGGTACGTTGGCACGGGACGGCATAAGCGTTCGTCGTCAGTCCCGGAACCTGGTCGGCGAGAGCCGACGGCGGTACTCGGGGTCGACGTCGCCCTCGAGGATCCCGCGAACGACGTCGGCGACCGCGGGCGCCAGGGTGATCCCCTGGCCGCTCAGCCCGACCGCGACGAGGTAGCCCTCGATCCCGGTCTCGCCGACGAGCGGGCGGCCGTCGGGTGTGACGGTCCGGTAGCCGACCCAGTCGTCGACGACCGTCGCGCCCTCGAGGCCGGGGACGAACGCCTCGAGTTCCCGTGCGGAGTCGCGAAACGACGCGGAGATCGAGCGGTCCGCGAGGTCGTAGCGCTGGCCCTCGGTGTAGTCGGTCCGGTAGGCGCCGAGCCACGCGCCCCTCTCGGTGGGCCGGACGTACCGCTTGGACTCGAAGATAGCGGTGGGTCCCTCGAGGGGCTCGCCCGTCTCGACCGCAAGCATCGGCCCGCGGGTGTGACACAACGGCAGTTCGATCCCGACGGCCTCGTCGAGTTGCGGCGCCCACGGCCCGGTCGCGTTGATCACACGGTCGGCCGCGAGCCGGCCCTCGTCGGTCTCAACGGCCGCGACGGCACCCTCACGGGTCTCGACGTCGGTGACCGAAACCCCGGTTCGGACGTCGACGCCCGCCGCCCGCGCGCGGTCGGCGAACAGGGTCGCTGCGGCGACGGGATCGCAGACCCGGTCCTCGGGCGTGTAGAGCCCGCCCTCGAGGCCCTCGGGCTCGATTCCGACTCCGACGAGTTCGGAGGACTCGAGAAAGGAGGCGTCGATCCCGCCCTCGCGAAGCCGCCCCGCGGAGTCCGCGAGGCGGTCGGCGAACGCCGGCGTCTCGGCGACGTAGACGATGCCGATCCGATCGGTCTCGAGGCTGTCCTCGCGGAGCTCCCGATACCGGCGGTGGGCGCGCTCCCGGATCCGGAGGTCGAAGGGGTCGGGACCGACGACGGTCCGCATCAACAATCCGGCGGAGGCTGCCGTCGTCTCCTCGCCGATTTTGGATCGCTCGAGCAGCGTAACCTCGTGGTCGGTCGGACCGAGGCGGGCGGCGATGGCAGTGCCGACGATCCCGCCGCCGACGATGACGGTGTGCATACGCTCCCTTCGCGGGCCGGGACTACAGTCGTTTCCCGCCGTTCGGCTCGCGGGTGCGCGGTCAACGGCGTACAGCAGTCCGTATGAAGTGGGGGGCCGACGATAGTCGGCCTATGGTACGTGTGCTCTCCGATGCGGACGTGGCGTCGATGCTCGAGCTCGAGGCGTTGCTCCCGGTTCTGGCCGAGGCCTTCGAGAAGCAGTACGCGGGCGAGGTCGAGCGCCCGGAGCGGCCCCACTACCCGATCGGGACGGGGCTCGATCCCGACGCGCCGACGGAGTCGACCGGGACGGGACTGTGTATGCCCGCGTATATCCACGGCGAGCCCTACGCCGCCACGAAGCTCGCGACCGTCTGTCCGGAGAATCCCGACCGGGGGCTGCCGACGGTCACGGCCCAGCTCGCGCTCACCGACGCTGAGACCGGCCAGCCGCTGGCGTACATGGCCGCGAACCGGATCACCAGCGCCCGAACTGGCTGTATCGGCGGGCTCGCCGCCCGCGAGCTGGCGCCGTCGGGACCGATAGAGCTGGGCGTGATCGGCGCCGGCACGCAGGCTCGCTGGCAGACGCGGGCGATCGCTGCCGCGGTCGGCTCCCGGCTCGAGTCGATCCGGGTGTACTCGCCCAGCGACTCGAAGGTCGCCTGCGCCGAGGAACTCGAGGCCGAACTCGGCGTTTCGGCGAGCGCGGTCGGGACGCCCCGCGAGGCCGTCAGCCGGGCCTCGGTCGTCGTGACGGCGACGACCAGCACCGAGCCGGTGTTCCCGGGGGAGGCGCTTTCGGCCGGGGCGCTGGTCGTCGCGGTCGGGGCCTACACGCCCGAGATGCGGGAGCTGGACGCGACGACGGTCGACCGCGCGGCGACGATCGTGGCCGACGTCCCCGAGGAGGCCGCCGAGACGGGCGACCTTCGCGAACACGGCGACCGGGAGTTGGTCCCCCTCGGTGGCGTCCTCGCGGGGGAGTTCGGTCGGGAGTCACCCGACGACGTCGTCGTGGCCGCCAGCGTCGGCTCGGCGGTGCTCGACGCCGCGACCGCGGGATTCGTCTACGACCGGGCACTCGAGGCCGACCTCGGGACCGAGAACTCGCTGTAGGCTCTCGACGTGGCAGGTGCGGCCGCGGAACTCAAATCCCCTCGTCCCTAACGGTTTCTCTGTATCGATGATCGGAATCCGAACCCGTTCGGCTCGAGATGGCAGCCGAGGACGAGACGAGCGGGGGGATCCGCCGTGACGGTGCGCTCGGTCCCGTTCGTCGATCGGATCGCAGACGGCGTCTTTGCGCTCGATGCGTCGCTCCGATTCACCTACCTCAACGACGAGGCGGCGGCGCTGTTCGGCGCCTCGAGGGAGGAGCTGCTGGGTCGGTCCGTTCGGGATGGCGTTCCCGCGACCCTCGAGAGCCAGTTCCCCGAGGCGTTCTACCGGGCGGTCGACGACGACCTCCCGACGACGTTCGAGTTCTACCACCACGAGCGCGAGGCGCGGTTCGAGCTGCGGGCCTACCCCGCCGAGGAGGGGCTCTCCGCATTCGTGCTCGAACTCGACGACCGACGGCGAAGCGTCGACCACCACGCCGCGGTCATCGAGGCGATCGACGACGGCGTCGTCACGATCGACGGAAACCGGCGGATCGTCGCCGTCAACGGGGCCATGACCGAATTTCTGGGTGCCGACCGCGGCTCGCTCGTCGGCGAGCGCGTCGAGGCGCTGACCGAACTCGCCGGGATCCCCGAGGACGACTGCGAGGCGATCCGCCGCGGGATCGGCGACGTCGAGTCGGGGCTGGCCCGACAGCGCCGGTTCGAGCTCCCGGTCACCGACGGCGACGGGAGCGATCGGATCGGCGAACTGCAGATCGTCCCGGTCCGGGACGGAACCGCGACCGCCGCGGCGGTCGTCAGGGACGTCACTGATCGTCGCGAGTACGAACGGCTCGTCGAATCGCTCCACGAGGTGACCCGGTGGCTCCTCGAGGCCGACGACTCCGCGGAGATCTGCGCCGTCGCCGTCCGGGCCGGCAGCGACCTGCTCGGCCTGCCGATCAGCGGCGTCTGGCTGCTCGAGGAGGAGCGGGGCTACCTCGAGCCGGTCGCCGGCACGGCCGAGGCCTACGACGAGTTCGGCGGCTTCCCCCGGTTTCGGCCGGGCGAGGGGATCGTCTGGGACGTCTTCGAGGACGGCGAGATCGAGCGGTTCGACGACCTCCGGACCGTCGACGACCTGTACAACCCCGACACGCCGTTACAGTCGGAGATCATCGCACCGATCGGCACCCACGGCGTGCTCATGACCGGCTCGTTCGAACCGGAGGCGTTCGACGAGACCGACGTCGAACTGCTCTCGACGCTCGTCGAGAACACCCGGGCCGCGCTCGACCGAACCGACAGGGAGCGAGTCCTCCGCGAGCGAACCGAGCGGATCGAACGCCAGACCGAACGGTTAGAGGAGATCGCACGGATCCTCTCGGGGGATCTGCAGTGCCAGCTCGAGCAGGTCGCGTCGATCCTCGAGGCGGACGACGGCGAGTGGGAGCTCCCGCTGGCCGAATCCGAGATCGAGGCGACCCTCGAGCGAACCGATCGCCTCGTCGACGACGTTCGGGAACTCGCCCGGGACGCCTCCGCCGTCGGCGCGCGCTCCCGGATCGACCTCTCCGACGCGATCGAGGCGGCGCTCGCGTCCTCCCGGCTCGAGGCCGACGCGGTCGTTCTCGAGGATCGGGCGACGCTCCGGGCCGACCGCGAGCGGTTCGGCCACCTCCTCGAGTCGGCGTTCGACGAGATCGCGTCGCGTGCCGACGGCGCGGCCGTGACGGTCGAGATCGGGACCCTCGAGGACGGCGCTCGCGGACTGTTCGCTCGCGACGACGCGACCGATCCCGGCGACCGAGCCGAGGACGCTCGCGGGCTCGAACTCGCGGTCCTCGAGGCGATCGCCCGCGCTCACGGCTGGCACCCCGCGATCGAACGCGACGAGCAGGGGCGAAGGCGGATCGAACTCCGGGAGATCACGACCCTCGAGCGAGGCGGGGGGACCGATCAGCCGGAGGGGTCGGGGACGGACGAGACGTCCCGGTAGAGCCGCCGATTGTGGCCCCGATCGAGGAGCTGCGAGCGCGTCTCGTCGACCTCGGTGCGAAGGACCGCGATCCGATCCTCGAGTTCGGCGTACTCCTGGCTCGACTGTCGTTCGGCCTCGCTGAGTTGCCCGTCGAGAGCGGCCTTCCTCGAGACGAGTTCGAAGTACGCGCCGAGCTGTTCGTCGTAGGTGCGTCGCAACAGCAGGTTCTCGACGCTGCGCCGGAGTTCGTCCCGCGATAGCGGCTTGAGAAGGTAGTCGTCGAACGCCGCCTCTTCGGGTTCGGCGTCGGGTCTGGTTCCCGTGACGATCAGGGTCCGGCTGTCGAGTTCCCGGCTGCGAATCGCGTCGCACAGCTCGGTCCCCTCGTCGGGCCGGCAGCGGTCGACGACGACGACGTCGAACCCCTCCTCGAGTCGCTCTCGGGCCGCCGTCTCGTCGCGGAGGGTCTCGACGCGATACCCCGCCTCGAGCCAGGAAGCGTACAGCTCGGCGAGGTCGGGTTCGTCCTCGACGAGCAGCACGGAGGGGGTATCGGTATCCATTGGGTGGCCACTCCTGTAGCTATCAGTTTGTCGTAGCTTTCGGCCCGATCGTATATCAAGATACCGGGCTCGGTGGCGAGGCGTTACTCGAGTTCGCGCTCGATCGTCGCCCGCCAGTCGGCGACGGTAGTCGCATCGAGCGCGAACAGCTCGTCGTCGGCGTCCCGAACGGTGAGCCGCCCGTCCGTGGTCGCAGCGCCGAACTCGTAGACCGGGGCGACGCCGTCGAACGCCTCGTGGACGGCGTCGGGGTCGTCGGTCTGGATCAGCGCACGACCCGGCTGCTCGTGGAACAGCGCGCCGAGCCGGTCGCCAGCGGGGATATCGACCTCGAGTCCCGCCTCCGCCGTGATCATCTCGGCGAGCGCGACCGCCAGCCCGCCGTGGCTGACGTCGTGGACCGCGAGCGTCGAGTCGGCGTTCGCGACGTCGGCGAGCGTCTCGACGAGGGCGGCCGGCTCCTCGGGCAGGGCGGGGAACCGATCACTGCCGTCGAAGCGAGCGAGGTACTCCGAACCGCCCAGGCGGAACTCGCCGGACTCGAGGCCGCGGTCGCCGACGAGCAGGAGGGTTCCCTCGGGTTCGACCGACAGGGGTGGGGCGTCGTACCCCGCCTTCGTGCCGACGAGCGCCAGCGTCGGCGTCGGCGGGATCGGTCCCGCGACGGAGTCGTTGTACAGCGAGACGTTCCCGCCGACCACGGGCGTCGACAGCTCGGCGCACATCTCCGCGAGCCCGTCGACGATCGCCGTAAAGCCGCCGTAGACGTCGGGCTTCTCGGGGTTGCCACCGTTGAGGCAGTCGACGGCGGCGAGGGGGGTCGCGCCCTTGGCCGCGACGTTGGTCGCGTTCTCGAGGGCGATCGCTCGAGCCCCGTCGTAGGGCGCGGTGTCCGTCCAGTTCGGGGCGGCACCCGAGGAGATGGCGAGCCCGGTTTCGGTCTCGCGGTTACCACCGCTCGACTCGTCCGCGGAGCCACGCTCCGCGCTTGCCTCCCTGACGGCGATTATCGCGGCGTCGTCACCCGGCCCGACGCTCGTCCGGACGCCGACCTCGTGGTCGTACTGGCGGTAGACCCACCGCTTCGAGGCCGTGTTCGGGCTCGAGACGACCGTCTCGAGGGCATCCTCGAGGTCGACCTCGGGTAGGTCGGTCTCGGGTGATTCGGGCTCCTCGGCGGGCAGGTCGTTCATCGGCGCCCCCTCGCCGAGGAACTCGGCGTCGACGTCGACGACGGTCTCCCCCTCGAACGTACAGGTGTAGTTGCCCTCCGCGACCTCGCCGATAACCGAACAGCCGAGATCGAACCGCTCGGCGATTTCACGGACTCGATCGACGTTCCCCGGCTCGACCTCGTAACACATCCGTTCTTGCGATTCGGCGAGCAGGATCTCGAGGGCGTTCATGTTCGGCTCGCGCTGGTGGACGCGCTCGAGGTCGATCTCGGCGCCGAGACCGCCCTTGGCGACGAGTTCGCTCGAGGCCCCGCCCAGTCCGGCGGCACCGAGGTCGCGCGCCGATTCGACCACGTTCTCCTCGACGAGGACCTCGTTGGCCTCGATCAGCAGCTTCTCCGCGTAGGGGTCGCCGACCTGGACCGCGGGCCGGTCCTCGGTTTCCGCATCCTCCGCGAGGTCCTCGCTGGCGAAGCTTGCACCGCCGAGGCCGTCGCGACCGGTCGCGTTGCCCACGAGGACGAGTTCGTTGCCCGGCTCCTGTGCCTCGGCCGTGACGAGCCGGTCCTCGTCGGTCAGTCCGACGCAGGCGACGTTCACCAGCGGATTCCCCTCGTAGTCGGGATGGAAGTCGACGCTACCCGCTACTGTGGGGACGCCGATGCAGTTGCCGTAGTGGCTGATCCCCTCGACGACGCCCTCGAGCAGGTACCGCGAGTGCTCGCGGTCGAACGCGCCGAAGTACAGCGAGTCCGCGAGCGCGATCGGGTAGGCGCCCATCGAGAGGGTGTCCCGGACGATCCCCCCGACGCCGGTCGCGGCGCCGTCGAACGGGTCGACGTAGGAAGGGTGGTTGTGGCTCTCGATCCCCAGCGTGACGTAGGTGTCGCCGTTCTCGCCCGTCTCGGGGTCCGGCAGCGCGACGACCGCCGCGTCGTCACCCGGCCCGACGACGACCCGTTCCCCCTCGCTGTCGAACGCCGACAGCAGCGGCCTCGAGGAGCGGTACGCGCAGTGCTCGCTCCAGAGGTTCTCGAACAGCGCCGCCTCCGCGGGCGTGGGCTCCCGCTCGAGTTCCTCGACGACGAGTTCGCGGTCCGAATCGGCAAGGCTCATTCACCTAGGTGATGAAAGTCGGGCAGTATATGGGTTTCCATATGCACGTTCGTGGTTATCAAATGCTCCGAAAGGGGACTCCCCAGTCGTGAATTTGCGACGCCTATCGAGATAGCGAATGCGTTTTCGTATTCGCTTGCGTTTTCGTTTACGATTAGCAGCCGGCGTTTCTGACGGAAATCACGCGTCTCCCCTGAGCGATCGGAGCCACCCGATCCTCGAGGGACGGTCGTCTCGATCGTATCTACCCGTCACTCAGTCGCCGCTGCGACAGACGGATTCGAGCCGCCGATCGGGGTGTTTTTGACCGACCGGCGGAAAGACGTACTCGTGCTGTCGGTCGAACTTCACGCCCACTCGTCGCTGTCCTATGACGGCCGGGACTCCGTCGAGCTCATCCTCGAGCAAGCGGAGGCCGTCGGCCTCGACGCGATCGCCATTACCGATCACGACGAGATCGACGCGAGCCTCGAGGCCGCGGAACGCGCCCCCGAGTACGGCCTGGTCGGGGTGCCGGCGATCGAGATCTCGAGCACGGCCGGACACATCCTCGGACTGGGGATCGAGGAGGCCGTGCCGCCGGGACTGTCCTACGAGACGACCCTCGAGCGAATTCGCGACCAGGGCGGGCTGGCGGTGATCCCCCATCCGTTCCAGCAGTCGCGCCACGGCGTGACCGCCCGCATCGCCGCCGAGGAGCTCACGAAGGCGGACGCGATCGAGGTCTACAACTCGCGGCTGCTGACCGGGCGAGCCAACCGCCAGGCCAGGCGGTTCGCCCGCGAGCACGGGATGTCGATGACCGCGGGCAGCGACGCCCACATCAGCGAGATGGTCGGACAGGCGGTCACCCGCGTCGACGCCGACGAGCGCTCGGCCGCGGCGATCCTCGAGGCGATCCGGGAGGGCAGGACGTCGGTCGAAGGGAAACGAACTCCGTGGCACATCAGCTTCCGCCAGTTCGGCGGGGGCGTCACGCGACGCATCAGAAACACCGCGCTCGGACTGCTTCGATGACGCTTCGCGGGACCGATCCCGACACCGTCCGCGAGGCCCTCGAGATCGGAGAGCCACTGCCGGGAACGTTCGGCTTCGCGGGCGAGGTCGACGGCCGACTCGTTCGGGACGTGCTGGGACGAGTGCCGCTGTTCGTCGAGCGAGGTGCCGATCGCGCGGGCGACGCGTGGGCGTTCGAACCCGGCGCCCTCGAGGATCCCGCGCTCTTCCCCGCGGGCTCGGTCGCGAGTTCCGGCGAGGCGCCCTCCCGCGTCTGGTCGCTCCCGGAGCCGACCCCCGACGATCCCGAACTCGTCCTCGAGACCCTCGATCGCTCGCTTCGAACGGCGATCGAACGCGTTCGGGAGCGCGACCTCAAGATCGCGGTCGCGTTCTCCGGCGGCGTCGACTCGGCGCTGGTCGCGGAACTGCTCGACGCCCCGATCTACGTCGTCGGCTTCCCGGACAGCCACGACGTCGAGGCCGCCCGCACGGCGGCCGACGCGATGGGCCGTGAACTCACCGTCGTCGAACTCGAGCCCGCCGACCTCGAGCGAGCCGTCCCCGAGGTCGCCCGCGCGATCGAACGGACGAACGCGATGGACGTCGGGATCGCGCTGCCGCTGTACCTGGTCGGCAAGGCGGTCGCTCGCGACGGGTACGAGGCGCTGGCGGTCGGCCAGGGCGCCGACGAGCTGTTCGGCGGCTACGAGAAGGTCGTCCGCCTCGACCACAGAGTCGAAGCCGAGACCATCCGGGGCGCGGTCCGCGAGGGAATCTACAGCCTCCCCGAGCAGCTCCCCCGGGACGTCCGCGCCGTCGAGGCGGCGGGGCTCGAGCCCGTCGCCCCCCTGCTGTACGACGGCGTGGTCGACGCCGCGCTCCGCTTGCCCGACGAACTGCTCGCCGACGACGAGATCCGAAAGCGCGGCTTCCGGCGGGTGGCAAGCGAGTACCTGCCCGAGGCGGTCGCGATGCGGGACAAGAAGGCGGTGCAGTACGGCAGCCTCGTCGCCCGCGAACTCGACCGACTTGCCCGCCAGGCGGGGTACAAACGGCGGATGGACGACCACGTCACGAAGTACGTCGATTCGTTGCTGGAGGCGTGAAAGCCGTGTGCAGCGCAGGCGACGGTCGTGGTACCGCGACCCTCGCAACCCTTATCCGAGAACTGGCCCTACAGTTGTTTGTAATGGCGAAAGGTAACGTTGACTTCTTCAACGACACAGGCGGCTACGGTTTCATTTCCACGGACGACGCGGACGAGGACGTTTTCTTCCACATGGAAGACGTCGGCGGCCCGGACCTCGAGGAAGGCGAAGAGATCGAATTCGACATCGACCAGGCCCCTAAGGGCCCCCGCGCGACGAACGTCGTCCGCAACTAATCTCGCTTCTCTCCGTTGAAAGACGGTAGACGGCGATTCGTTTTTGAGAACTCACACGCGACAGCCGGCGCCGTCGGCAGTGACGACCGCTCGAGCGCCGAGAGGCTTCTCTCGAGGCGTTTCGCGACCGAGTCGAACCGCGAGAAGCGCGCCAGTCAGGACGGCAGCGGGCAGAGACTCGCCGTGAAGATCACGGTCTCGTCGGTCTCGTTCTCCGCGCCGTGTTCGACCCCGCGCTCGTTGAGCACCACGCCCGGCGCCTCGATCTCCTCGCGCTCGTCGTCCCGTAGCACCGTCACCGTCCCCTCGAGGACGTGGAAGACGTTCGTGCTATCGCCGTGTTCGTGGGGCTCCAGGGTCGCGCCCGGCCCGAGGGCGAA